>DATLVW010000913.1:0-10023 GCA_035577085.1 Thermoanaerobaculia bacterium | reverse complement strand
ATGCTCAAAGAGCACCTCGGAACGATCCCCGACAACTGGTTTTCGAATTACGCCTACGCGGTACTGGACGGCCGCGGCGTAGCGCGCAATGTCAGCCGCGATTACCTCGCGCGCGTAGCGCTCCTGGCAGTCCGCGCCGCGTTTCGATGGAACGGCTTCCCGTCCGTCTCTCTTCTGCGGACACTGGCTTCATCGCTGCTCCACGCACACGCCACCGTTCCTCCAAGGATCGCGATTCATGCTTGAGCTGCTCGGCCGTCACCCGTATCTCCGCGAGCTCGTCATATCGACGCTGATCGGACTGGGCGTCTATGTGGTGTGCGCCCTGGTGATCGTAGCCGCCGAATTGCGGCAGCGGAGCGATATGAGCGTGTATCACACGCGGAGCGCACTCAACGACCTCGCGTACGCGGTCTTCTACAAGTGCAGCATCTACAACATCCTGGTCACACCGCTCTTTTCGTTTCTCTCCCCACGCATGCAGTTTGCACGCATCGGACTGTTGTCCTCATTACCGCCGCTCGTCTCCGTCATCATCTATTGGATCGCAATCGACTTTTGGAACTATTGGATCCACCGGCTGCAGCACGGCGTGCCGGTGCTCTGGGCGTTTCACAGCGTTCATCACACCCAGACACGTTTGACATTTCTCAGCGCTAACCGCATCCACGCCATCGAGCAGCTGTATAGCGGCTTGTTGATGATCGTCCCTGCCTTTCTCCTCGGCGTACCGCAACAATTGTGGCTGCCGCTGCTTTTCATGCAGCTATTCAGCGAGACGCTCCAGCACGCCCGCCTCAACTGGTCATTCGGCTCCCTGCACGGGCTGATCGTGAGTCCCCTCTTCCACAAACTTCATCACTCGGCCGACGAGCGCGAATACAACGGAAACTACGGCCGCGTCTTTTCGCTCTGGGACGCAATGTTCGGAACGTTCGTCCGTTCGTCAACGACGCAACGCCAATACGGCGTGACTGGAATGGACGTCCCCGACACGCTGACCGCCCAGTTCATTCACCCATTCCGCTACCTCATGTCGCGGCGAGCGCGTTCCCTTGACCCCGCGATCGAGCAAGCGCAGCCCTGAGGCGGCCAAATCAACTTCCGGCAACGTCTTTCGCGTCGCCAACCTGGCGGCGGCAAATACATCGCGCGGTGTGCTGAAATGATCGCCATGAAATGGATTCCGTTCGTCGCGCTCATTCTGCTCGCCGCCACGGCGCGCGGTCAGGATAACTACGAGATTCAGGTCTATGGGTCCGAGACGGTGGCGCCGGGCATGACGATGGTGGAGGTGCATAGCAATGTGACCGCCCGAGGGGAGCAACACGCGGTACGGGAGACGCTGGAGCTGACGCATGGCTTCAACGATTGGTTCGAGACGGGGTTCTATGTCTTCACGACGGCCGGATCGGGTCAAGGTTGGAGCTACGTCGGCGACCATATCCGGCCGCGAGTGCGGGTGCCGCCCGAGTGGCATTGGCCGGTCGGTGTTAGCCTCTCGACGGAGATCGGGTATGTCCGCCCGAGGTACGCCGCCGATACGTGGTCGTGGGAGGTACGTCCGATCGTCGACAAGACGCTCGGTCGCTGGTACGTGGCCCTTAATCCCGCGCTCGAGAAATCGCTGCACGGCGAGAACGCCGGACGAGGATTCGAGTTCGCCCCCGCCATGAACGTGAAGTTCGATGTCACGCCGAAGGTCGCCGCCGGCATCGAGTACTACGCCGGCCTCGGGCCTATCTCGCACTTCGATCCGTCCGCGGCGCAGTCCCATCAGATCTATCCATCGATCGATCTGAATGTTTCGCCGGAGTGGGAATTCAACGCCGGCGTCGGGTTCGGTCTCACCAAGGCAACGGACCGGGTGATCGTGAAGTTCATCGTTGGTAGGCGAATGCACTGACTGCGGGGTCTGAATGGCGAGGGGCGAGAATCTCGCCCCTCGCGTACTCGATGCTTAGTAATGTCGATGGTGGCGGTGGTGGCGGGCTGTTGCCTGGTGCCTTACTACCTGCACGCCATTACCAACCGCGGCACCGACAACCGCTCCCGGAGGGCCACCGACCATGGCGCCTGCAACGGCACCGATCGCCGTACCTTTCGTCCTGCTCTTCGGCTTGGACCAGTCATTCCCAAGTGCGGTCGTGGCCGGTAGAAGGAGGGCCGCGGCGAGCACACCTGCCAGAAGCTTGCTGTTGTTGGTGGAAACCATAGTGAGCCTCCTTGCTGGTTGTTAGTTGCGAAGGAGATACCAGGTTAGCCACCGTGTAAGTCGATGAAAACGGGCGGTTTAGTAGCGGATGCAGCGGTGTGTGTGTGTGGGGGGGGGTGGGGAGTGGGGTGTGGGGTGTGGGGTGTGGGTGTCGAAGAAGCAGCGGCTGCTAGCATCTCGACCTCCGACTCCCGACTCCCGACTCCCGACTCCCGAAGACGTTCCAACGTGTGTCGTCTGTCCGGTGGGTGCCGAGTTAGGAGACCAGTTCTTCTTCCACCCCCCACTCCCCACTCCCCACTCCCCACACCCGCATATAATCTCGGGTCTCCATGCGTCTTTCGCGGTTGGCAGGCGGAATCGTTCTGATTGTCGCGAGCGTGTCGTTGACGAATGCCCAGCAGGCGGACAATCCACATCCATCTGCCTACTCCACGGCCATCCCCCAATCGCTGCGCGGCCCTTTCATCTCGGATCCGGCCGTGGTCATGGCACTCGAGTGTCCGACGTCTGCGTGTGAGGGGCGGCTGAACTTCGCCCGGCTGATGCAGGCGCGCAGTCCGGAGGAGAACGTCGCGGGACAGAATCCGTTCAACCTGGCCGTTGCGGCGAAGATCCTGGCCACGGTGAAATCGGACTTGACCGACGTGCGCACCACCGCGGGCGCGACGGAAGGGCAGCTCAATCCCGACTTCCTCACCGACTCGGGGTCGCGCGTGGAACTGGTCGGCGCAATCAACCGCATGGACCGGCAGTTCATCAAAGATCCGACCGTGGGCCTCACCCACCCGCAACTCGCCTGCGGCGAGGTCAGCCTCATCTACCGGTTCTCCTACTCCATTCGCGACGGCAAGCAGGCGTCGCGGCTTCCCGTCACATTGAATATGGTTTTTCCGGCATTGCCGTCGCGGGCGGTGGTGCGGTTGCTTGCTCCGTCAAAGACCCGGTCAGTCGACTGCGCGGACATCGCCCAACGCTGGCTCGACGAAGGAATGAAGCCGGCGGGAAGGACGCCGCAGCAGCAGGCCGCCGATCTTCTCGACCCTGCAAACGGACCCCTGGCGTTCATTGATGGCCGCGATCTCATCCGGCTCGAACTGAACATGCAGGCTTACCGCAAAGGTGCGTCCAGCGATGACACCGATTTCGGGACGGCGGCCGCGTATCTGATACGTGTCTTCAAATGGGAGCCACACCAGAAGCTGTTCCTCCCCGAGTTCCTACGCTGCCAGATCGATCGCACCACAGTCCTCTGCGATCCCTCGGACACGAAGACCGCGTGCGCGGAGAAACAGCGGCGGCGCAAACGGCTCATCCGCTACCTGAGTCGGCCCGACGTCATGGCCTCGATTGACAAAGGGACGCTCGAGGTGCCGTATGACTACGGCGTGCTTGCCACCCGCGCCCTGTCGATCTCGCCGGGCGGCTTGCAGCGCTCCGCCAACCAGCCTTACTGGAAAGCGTTGACGCCGTCGCAAGAAGTCATCTCGGACGCAGAGATCGCTGCCGCGATGAAGAAGGCTCACGCCGCGGGCGTGGCGTTCAGCTTCGTGAAGTCGGCGGACGATTTCCGCACACGCCTCAATGAAACGAGTTGCACGGGCTGCCATCAGACGCGCGCCATCGCCGGTTTCCATTTCCCGGGCGCGGACCGGCCCGGGACGCCGGCTGTCAATGCCGTCCTGCTCCCGGGCTCCCCGCAGTTCTACGGCGACCAGCCGCGGCGTAAGGAGATCGTGACGATGATGGCGAAACGTCTGAGGCGCCGGTTGTCCGAATACGAGCTGGCGACCAGTTATTCGGCCCGGCCGATGAAGCGCTTCACAGACAACCTGCGCGACACGCAACTCATCGGTGGATGGGGTGCCGCCTGCATCATCTCCACTGCGCTGCCTGCGACGCAACGGCAATGGACCTGCCGCGAAGAGCTTGGACTGACTTGCACTCAATTGTTCGCCTCGGCGAACGATCCGGCCGTCGGTACGTGCGTCCCATCCGGCCGCCCTCAGGTCGGCGATCCGCTCCAGCGCGGCAATGTGGTTTCGACCGCGTTTGGCATCGACAAGTACACACGGAGCGCGCCCGTGAGCCCCGATCAGCGCATCCCGGCCTCCGTGCTTCCTTCGCCGCCGCCGGCCGGCAACGCCTACTACGGCGCCCACCAGGAGTTCTACGAGGGCGACGCGACATCGACGGACTACGCGATTCGCCGCGACGCGCTCACCGGCGGCTTCCCCGCGGGTATGTTGCGTCTCTCCGAATGCATCGGCCTTCCACCCGAGGCAACGTGTGGATTGATCGCATCAAGCGGCTTCAATGGCTGCATCGGACGCCTGGCCACAGATCCGAACTACACGATCGGCACCTGCTTCAGCAACTTCACCTCATACGCCGGGATACGCGCCTGCGACGCCGGTTCGCCCTGCCGCGACGACTACATCTGCGTCATGCCGATCGGCTACACCCCCGACACCGCGGAGCAACTGTTCAAAGAGCGAGCGGCGCGGATGGCAACCTCGCCGTACTTTCAGCAGGTAAACGGACGCGCGTACGACCCGAATGACTTCGGTCAAAAGAGTCCCGACGCAGCGTGGATAGCCAGAAACGACCAGCGCGGCCTCTGCATCCCCCCATACTTCGTCTTCCAGTTCCGCTCGGACGGCCACCCCGCGCCACCGGAGCTCACACCCAGCTCGCCGGCCCCCGGAATGTCCGTCAATCGCTGACGCAATCGTCGCGCCTCGGGCGGGTCGGGAGTGGGGAGTGGGGGGTCGGAGAAGAACCGGCTGCTCGCTAGATAGATAGCCTCTCGACACTCGACTCCCGACTCCCGGCGTTCGAAGTGTCTCGAGCTACGAATAGCTGGCCGCCGATGTGATCACCAGTTGCGGAGATCGCAAGTATTGATCGTTCAACAGGTCACGACCGCAGAAAGAACGAAGGTCTGGCACCGCTTCTTCGAACCTCGCGAGGGTCCTTCATAGTCTTGAGCATACAAAACGGTGAAATGCGGTGGGGATATGACCGTACGGCGGAAGACGCGCGTCGGCAAGAAGTGAGGAAGTACTTCAGCGTGGGCATCTTAGAGATCCGTGCCCACTATCCAGACTCTACCTTTCCCGTATCTTTCTAGCCTGGCTCAAATAGTGTTCGAACTTTCCAAGCGGGCGCTGCGGCTCTCGCTCCACCATGTCTCTCGACAGAGAAAACAAGGAGGAAGCGATGAGCAACATCACCGACACAGCCACCGACACAACCACCAAACGTGCAGTCCGCCTATTGAGCATCTTCGCAACGTTTCCTCCGTACTACCGCCATGGACGAGAGAATGAGCATCTTCGTTGGCTCCTCAGCCTCAGCTCCTTGGAACTCGATCGTGTCATCCGCTTCTTCAATGCATGGCGTCCTCTTTCTCGCTACCAACCGCAGCTTCTTCTTCTCCTGGCATCTGTGTTCTCGGACGCGCAGAAACAGAAAACGATCATCATGGGAAATGCGGTCGAAGAAGGAGGTTGGACCGATGGCCACGATCCTCACTGGGCACTTCTCGACGACCTCATCGTAACGTTGGGCGGTACACCGGTGGTTCTGAAGCGTTCCGAAGAACTCATGGTCTCGTTCCTCAACGGCCTGCGCCGACCGATGTCGGAAGCCTACGCCGTCGGAATCTTGGCGGGCATTGAAAACCCGGCGCTCGACATCAGCGACTACTTCCGAGAAGTGGTCAGGCTCACCGGACGTTCGGACCTTCTCGAATCGAACCTCTATCTTTCTATCCACGTGAAAGTGGAGCCACTGCATATCATCGACACTCACGAGATGGCTCTCGAGTACATGGCGCGCGGGCCGCAGGAGCGCGCCGAGGTTCTCGCCGCCTTCAAGGAAGTGATGCTGTTCTGGTCGGAGTTCTGGAACGCCGCGTTCAACGACCTGATGGACATCCGCCTCGCGTCGTAGATTTCTGGCGTGGCGTTCCGGGACTTGCTGTTCTCCCGGAACGCCACAAGAGAGTATCGACGTCAGACCCAGGAACTAGGCGGCAAGTCTTCCATCGAGAGTTCCTGGAGTCTGTAGGCGCTATTCGTCGCTGAATCAATTTTCCCGGAAAGCGCGTGAATACCGCCCGCAAGTGCGCGGACTTCGGCGACCGTGAGTGCGCGCTCCGTGTGCAAGGCACCACCGAAGGACGCAACGTACTCCTCATCCGTGAGTCCGCCATTTCGTCGCCAGATCCGAGCAAGACTGAATACGCGCTCGAGGATTTCCCGGCCTTCGGCGAGAGCCCGGAAGATTGTCGGCGTCGACTTCATGCCGACCAGGAAGGCTTCGATGTCCCCACGCCGTAGGATTTCAAGTCGATGCTCGATGACGTTGTTCATGTCCCCGACGAACCCCGCGTCCTCCGTGTGGCGCGTATGGATCTCTGCCATCAGGTCGATCAGATACGTAGAAAAGATCTCGGCAATGTAGATCAATGAAAACGTCGCTACGACGTTGTGCGCTTCTCCGGCAGCCGAAGACCCCATAATGGTGAGAACGCGGCGCAGAGCCGTGAGAAGTTTGCGCCGGGCGGCAGTCACTTTGCACTTTGGTCCGCGGATTCGAGGTCCGGTTTCGACGGGAGCATCACTGGAACCTCGACGGCAATATGCTTGGCCAAAAGATTTTACGAGCTTGTGGTTCGACGGAGGCGCAGGAATGCGGATGAAGAAGAGCTTCTTATCGCCGTCGTACACATAAAACCACCCGTACTCCAACATTGGCTCAGGATCGAGTCGCCGCAGCGCAGCATTCATACGCGTAAGAGCCTGCTCGTTACCAGTCAGTCCGTCGATGAGAGGCAAATGATGCTCGTTCACGCCGATGACGATCATTCCACCGGAAGAATTGGCGAATGCCGAGAGCGTATTCGCAAGGCTGTTCGGCCCCGGCATCTCCTCCTTGAATTCCAACGTTTGCCCTTCGGGCCGAGAAAGGCACTTCATAATCTCGTTGTTCCGGCGCCGGAAGAGCGCAACGCATTGGCTGAAGCGGTTGTCCGTCGTGCCGTCTGCGAAACTCACGGCTTTCTCGTCCAGTTGCTTCGTAGCGACGAGCCACGCAGCAGCGATTAGGTCAAGGTACTGACTTTTTTCTCCGATCTTTCGCTGGATGTAGTTCCGAAGCGTTTTCGGCGTGACTTTCACCCCGGTAATATCCTGAATTTTTCTTGCTATTCTTTCGAGCTGCTTCTCATGAAGTGAATGTAAGGCACGGGTACCGGGGCTATCCTCGAGCCAGAGTTCGGCGAGATCCTGGATCAGCATGTACAGCACCTGATGTAGATAGGCTTCTTCTGGCATCGTTCCGGCTCCTCGTTCCTACGAGAACCAGAACTCGTGCTGGCGACGGAATTATTCATGAGTCCGCCAATATCCCGGTGAGGTGGGAACGCGATCGAGCCGATCCACGCTGGCAACCGATCGTTGCCGGCACGTGGCATGAGCGACTAGCGCGGCGTCGTGTCGTGATCTTCGGGGCAGATGCCCGGGTACTCGTCTTCGTGAAGGTGGGTCTGAACGGGGTTCTGAAAGTAATCCAGATCCTTCGATATCTCCTCCGCCCTGGCGCGGAACGCATCATCGATCTCCGCAGTGTGCAACAGTTCAACGTCCCACGACGCGCCAAGCTCGCCTGTCTTCTGCTCCGTTCCGATGCCAATGATCGTGGCGCAAGGATCCATCCTGAGACGAGCGACATAGCACCGAAGCCCTAGCTCCATCGATCTCATCTTTCGATCCTCGTCGCGTTTTGCAGCCAGAAAAACGTAGCCGACGCCGGATAGCGACTCGATCATGCGTGAGCGGACCTTGTTCGCAGCGGAAGCTTCAAAGAACGAGCGCAGTTGGCCCGCAACGATACGGCGGTTGAAGCGGTTCTCGCGCGTCATGACGCGCAGTACGCTTTCGTCCTCTTCGATGGTGTTCTCGTAAATCATATTCCGTGCAGCGACGTCTCGGCCGATTCGCTCGATGAGCCGATCCCACAGGTAGCTATCCTGGTCGGCGATCTTCTTCGCCTGAACCTCCGGCTTCGCTATGAACTGCTGCCAGGCTCCGTCCTCGATTAGGACATGGTCCGCCGATGGGAAGCTCCGATTTCCATGAAGGTACACGGCGAGGATGTCTTCTTCGTGGCCGAACATCACGGTCGTGTTGCCTGAGAACAGTTCCTCTTTCGTCGTCAGGTACTCGGCGAAGTCGGTGATCGTGTCGAGTTCCGACGTCAGTATCCGGAACGACCGTTCATCAAAGACATGCACGAATCCCTTTCCGAAGTTGCCGAAAGGAAGCGGGAAGTGTTCTTCCCCACCGAGCGCGACCGCCACGCGGTGGATTCGACGGACATTCTTGCTCGGGTACGGGAGACCGTCAGAGCCGTCCTCCCTGCGAACGCGCGTGTGCTTGCCCGACTGGATGAATCGCTCGGCGCCATAGACCTGATCGACGGATTCATCCACCGCAGCGCGAACCCACCGCGTCATCCGGACAACGTCGTCAGCGTGCTTTGTCGGCCGCACTTCCTTCACGCTGAAGATGATGATGTCCGGATCGCAGACCACGAGGATGTCGCACATCTCGCGTCCGTGGGTCTTTCCCTCGGGGCTTGCGTAGCTCCAGAGTGACAGGAACGACTGTCTGCAAACCTGATGAACAAAGGCCTCTGTCGGGGTGGGTTTCCTCACCGAGTCAGCAACACACTTCCAAGCGCAGGCGTTCCTCAGCGTGACTGACAAATCAGCCTTTGTCCTGAATTGGATTGCGCCTCGCTTGCTAGTAGGTTCGCGGACGCGCACCGCTACAATCGCCCACGATGAGACGGTTCACTCGCTTCTGCCGCCGATATGCAGGTGATCGTCCGTTCACCACGGTCCTCTTCTTCATTTCCGTTGTTGGCATGGGCGTTCTCCTGCCGCTGGCATGGTCCCTCTACCGGGCACGTCCCGTCCGCGTGACAGTTGTTGTTGGCACTCTCGGTAAGCAGCCGGCCTTGAAGGCGATCTCGATTCGCGTCCAACGGATTTCGAATGGTCCTGATCACATGCAGGTGGTTGCATCGCTCGACCCTGCCGCGATTGCGTCTGGCACGACGCTGTACGTCACCGTTCCAACGACTTTCAAGATCGGACCAGTCGACGCGAGCTCGTGGGAGGTGCACGAGGCTGGGGGGTCAGACGGTCGTAAGGACATCCACGCGAAGCCCGCGTCGTCGAACGACCACAGTGGTTGCACTTTCGACTTCACGGGCGAAATCGTGCCGAAAGCCTCCAGCGTTGACATCCAGTTTGGTATTTTTGGTGGCCACAACGGCCGTGAAGTACAGGTGCCGACGGAGCTGACGATCGCCGATCTCGACGACATCGCCTTCGATCAGTTGATCCCCGAGCCTGAGCAGCGCACGTCGAGGTTCATCTGGTACACGTTGGGATTGTGGCGCGAGAAGATTGCGGACGGTGTGATCACACTGCGCGGCACAGATCGCGCCGCTGCGGTGCGCAGCCAGTTTTACTTGTTCGTTGTAGCGACACTGATCGGTGTCTTCGCGTCGCTCGTCACGAATCTCGCGCAAGCATTCGTTGCCGCGTTCGAGCTGGCGGACGACTAACCCTGCGAGCGGCTTGACCGGGGTAGGTGGAGAAACGCCCGATTCTGCGACTCCCTACAGAGGCGAGCGTCTTCGGAATTTCATCGCCCGGCGGAGGAAAAGGCGACGTTGCTGAAAAATGACGGCTGCGCCGAGAGCCCGGAGGAGTTGTATGTAGACCTCAA
>DATLVW010000912.1:0-4703 GCA_035577085.1 Thermoanaerobaculia bacterium | reverse complement strand
CACGCTAGCGCCTTCTCACGGAGATAAGCAAAGTGCTGCTACGGGGACGGGTACGCCACTCGGCACTTGCGTGCAGCAGACATGTGTTGCAAGCTGGCCATCATTATGGACGAGACGAAGGCGGACGACCTCGGACTCGCGCTGTCGCTGACGCACCTCACGTACTTCGCCAAGGACGAGAGCCCGCCACCGGCACCGCCGATCGTGGACTGGCCTGCGTTCCGGGATCTCGTGCCGCTGAGCCTGACCGAGCGCGAGCAGCTCCACGCGCTGCGCGACCTCGTGGCGGGGTACGTGAAGGAGCCGGAGAATGGCCGGCCGCTGTGCGTGGCGGTGTTCGGCCCGCCCGGGAGCGGGAAGTCGTTCGCTGTGAAGCAGATCGCGAAGCTCGTCGAGAGCGATTTGGGCACGCGGCTAACGACGCGGACGATCAACCTGACGCAGGTGAGCGACGCAGGGGAGCTGGCGAGCACCATCGCCGCCGCACTGCTCAGCACGCGCAGTCACGAGGTGCCGCTGCTGTTCTTCGACGAGTTCGACGCGCCGCGCGCGGGCGCGACGTACGGCTGGCTGAGCTGGTTCCTCGCGCCGATGCACGACGGCGAGTTCCTCCACGGCGCGCGCAGCATTCCCGTCACGCGAGCCATCTTCGTGTTCGCGGGCGGGACCGCGGCGAGCATGAAGGAGTTCTCCGACCGCCGCGACGACCGCGTGTTCCGCGAGGCCAAGGGCCCCGACTTCGTCAGCCGGCTGCGCGGATACCTCGACGTCGCGGGGCCGAACGCGGAGCCGCGCATGCTGCGGCGCGCCTACGTGCTGCGCGCCGAGCTGCAAAAGCGCGCGCGCCGCCTCGGCAACCAGAAGACCCTGACCGTCGACCCGGATGTGCTGACGGCACTGCTGCACACGGGGCGATACCGGCACGGCGCGCGCTCGCTCGCCACGCTCATCGAGCTGTGCAACCCATCCGAGGTGGCGATCGGCACGCACGTCCTCGACTGGGACGCACTGCCGAAGGATCTCATCCTTGACCTCCTTGTCGATCGTGGGCCGCTGGACCCGCGTGCGATCCACGGCGCGATCGCGCTCAGCGGCTTCGGAACTACAACGGCAGTCGACGAGTGTTGGGCGGCGGTGGCATCGGCGCTGTGGAACGAGGGCGCGACGCTCGCCTACGCGGGGCAGTGGCAGGGGCACAATCGCAGCCTCACCGAGCGGCTGGCCGAGGAGCTCGCGGCGCGTCCGCGCGAGCTGCGCCGCACGGGCGACGCGCGTCCCGACGCGCCGCCATGGTTCCGCAGCTACCTCCAGGGATTCGACTACGCCCGATCGCGCCAGGAGGCGCAGCAGATGATCTCCGCGGACGACTGGTCCGCGCTCGGCATCGCGCTCGAGGAGCCGCAGACGCTCGCGGACGACGAGCGCGCATGGGGCGAGCACGAGTGGAAGGCGAGGGTCGTCGAGCGATTCCGCCGTCGACTGGCGGTGAGCGAAGCGAGCGTGGCGCGCTTCGTAGTGGGCGGTAACTTGGAGCCCACGGGCGGGCTGCCGTCGGGCATCATCGAGGAGGCGGTGCTCACGCTAGGCCTCGGCCGGCCGATCTACGTCGCCGGCGGCTTCGGCGGCGCTGCGGCGGACCTCGGCGTCGTGCTCGGCCTGTCGGCGCTGCGCACGGGCGCCGTCCCGACGTCGCTCGCGTTCCAGCCCTCCAGGACGAACGAAGCGACGCTGCAGGAGATCGCACCGCGCCTCCGGCCGCCGCCGCTCCTCGACCTCCCCGTGCTGCCGCAGGAGCGCGTACAGTTCCTCCAGCGGCACGCGCTCGGCGGGCCCGGGTGGCCGCCCAACGGGTTGACGACCGAGGAGAATCGCGAGCTTTTCGCGAGCGACGACGTGCGGTGCGTGGCGCGGCTTGTAGTGACCGGTCTCCTGCGGCTGTTCGACAAGCGTTAGGCTTTCAAAATGGGGTCAGGTCTAAAGTTGAAAGTGACGAAGCAGAAGTGTCATTCTCGATGCTGACGTCCCTTTCGTCGCTTTCAACTTTAGACCTGACCCCATCTTGAAAGCCCGCGTCTGGCGCTTGCTCTGGAATGCAAGGTCGGCGAACTGACGTCTGCCTTCGACAAGACGGCTCTTTCGTCGCTCGTACCGAAGTGACGGTATCAAGAATCACAAGCTCGGCATCGGCCGGAGGTGAGCTTCTTCGACAGACTGACCGACTCAGGGCCGCAGCAGCTTCACACCAAAGTTAGGTGTCCCTCTGGATGAACTGAATGGGATCTTCTGTGTCCGGGAACACGAACCTCAGGGACCCCGTGAAGATGCCGACGTGCTTGTAAGCACGTAAGCGCACGTAGATAGGAATTAGATACTTCTGCCGCGCAAATCGCTCGCTGCGGTCAATGTACTCACGTGCGAACTTGTGAACGAGTGCGGCATAGCGGGCTTGACCGAAGAGCGAAATGTATGCGAGTTCTGCGATGCCACCGGCAAAGAAGACAACGGTGCCGAGGTTTTTCATCAGAAATGCCTGGTAGCCACCATCCCGAAGTTTCAGTAACCGACCAACGCCAGTGTAGTTGGCCCACAGACGCAGTTCGTAGAGGAAGTCAAGAATGGATGTTCTGCGGCCTTCACCTGCGAAAGCAAATGCGTCGCGAACAAGCTTCTCAAGTTGATCGATTGACGTGCCCACAGCGCGCGGATAAGTCGCATAGTGGAACTTTGTGTGTGCAGGATGTTCTGGAAATGCTCGATCACTTGTCACGGATGAGATCGTGAATGGATAAAAGAGCAAGGAGCCCGATATTTTGCCTTGGACGTGGTTATTGAACTCGCGCGCGAGTTTCTTGTGTCCATCAATGCGAAGGTCAGGGTTATACGCGTTAACGATTGCGCTCAGAAACTCGAAAATGGCATAGTAGCTTTGAACTACGTTCCAGGCGGCGAGACCACCGGAACCGGGCCCCGCCCAGTTCCCGATGTTCGTCCCAACTTGAAGGTATTCGGCGTGTAGCGGATCGCTTCTGACGAGTTCGTTGTGCCAGCCCTTCGTGAGGTTGTGTTCCAACTGGTCCGGAGACACGATAGCGGCGAGGCTCTTCCTCGCGGCGACTGGCGAGACTCGGTTCGTTCGCAGGTACCACTGGAACAACGTATCAAGCCGATATCGTTTGCGTCGTACTGTTTCGCGGTCGGCGTAATGTAACTTGATGAGCCAGCAGAACTTGTCGAGCACATTGTGAAAGAACAAGTAGTCCTCGAATGACTCATCCTCGTCGAGGAGGAGCCCATCGATTGAATCGAGTGGGATGAAGTCTCGCTTGGTCGGCATGGCTTGCCGCGACAACCTACCACGGGGGGTTCATCCGGCTCTCGGATGAGTTGGGGTCGTATCTGGAAAATCAACTTAGCGGCTGAACGTTAAGTTGATCTTCCTGAAACGACCCCAACTTCACCACCATCGGTTAGCACATGTCGCGAGTCTCGAGGGAGCTTTTACCATCAACCTCAGAGGAGAGCCCTGCCTCCCTGGATCTCTTGGATCACGCCTCCCGAACCGCACTCATTCCGTGCGGCACAGGCCTGACCCTCCTAACCCCCAATCTCGCCGCCATCTGGAAGAGGGCCGACGCGGAGCGGCGTGACCAGCTGCTCACCGACGTCTCCTGAGCGGACGTGGTGCCTGACTCCGCGCGCGAACGATCTGGTGGCCGCGATCGATTCCGGATTGACGCGGCCGGAGAGCAGATACGAGGCGAGCAGCGAGTGGTTTGCGGTTCGAAACAAACGCGCTCTGGCGGAAAACAATAACCGAAGATCTGACCCTGGTCTGATCCCTAAGCCAATCATGTGAACTGTGAGGCGGCTATAGTTACTGCGACTCCCGCACGAGCTCGATCGCTCCGGGATGTCCGAACGACGCCGCCCGCTCGATCCAGACGTTCGCGCCGGCAGCAGGCGGTGCGCCGGTCGCCATTTGCACGCCCAGCTCGAACATAGCGGAAGGCACGCCGCCCTCCGCGGATGCGGACAGAAGCTCGATCGCCCGCCGACGATCTGCCGTGCGGCACGGGCCACGCATCATCGTCATCGCGTAGTCATACGGCACTTCCGGCGAGTGATTGCTCTTCCACAACAACGAGGAGAACCAAGCAGCGGCTGACTTGCAGTCACCGCTCTCAGCCGCGCGCACAGCCAGAAGGCGCTGCGCTTCCGCATCGCCGGCCAATGCAGCGTCAAGCAGGAGTTGCCGCGCGTCGTGACGTCCGGGGTCGAGCAGGGCGAGGAGGCGCTTCGCACGCGCAGGCGTGAAGCGAGCGCCCGGATCGGACAACCGCACGCTTTCTTCGAGCGACGTGACGGCGTCGCGTAGCGTAATCCGCAGGTCGCCGGGAGGCGCAGCGAAGTAGCCATAGATCAGTGCGCGCGTCTTCAGCCATGCCGCCGTCAACTGAGACGATCGTGCCTGCCAGACGGCGGGCTCAATCGCGTCGACGTAGTCCACCCACTCTCGCAACTCGAACTGTAGGAGATCGCCAGTGGCCGCTTTCGCCAAGCGCTCCGCATACGCCGCGGCGAGGTCGACCGGAACTCCGAAGGGCAACTGTTTGATCAATGCCTGCCCGATGTCGATGTCGTCGTTGCCGAGTACGGCGAACCGCGCCACGCGTGCGCCAAGCCGGGGGGGCATGTGCAGAAGC
>DATLVW010000911.1:0-8293 GCA_035577085.1 Thermoanaerobaculia bacterium | reverse complement strand
CAGCGAGCCGGTATCCGCGGTCTTACCCAGGCCGCCCGCCGTTCGCGCGGCCGACAGTGTGCGCATCGGCCCCGTTAGTCCGTAGTAGTCGAACTGCATCTCGCCTTCGACCTGCGTGGAGCTGAAGAACGTGCCGGTCGTCGGAGTGGCGATCTTGGTGAAGCTCGCCGTCGCGCTGTATCCGAGCGGCTGAAGCGAGGCGTCGTTGCGAAGGGCATTCAGGTAAGGGTTCAGGATGTTCTCGAACGCTTCGGCGAAGTGCAGGTTCTCGGGACGGATCTGCGCGGCCTTCACGATCTCCACGAGACTCTGGATGTGGTCTTTATGGACGTGCGTGATCACCGTGCCCTTGATCGACGTGACCCCGAGTGCGGACTGGATCTCGGCCAGCGCCGTGGGAGAGACGACCGCCTGCTCTCCGCCGGCATCGATCAGGAATGCCACGTTGCCGCTGACCTTGACCGCGACGAGACCTTCCTTGCCGACGGTGGGGATGGTCAGGATCGGGCCCGGCTCGGCGACGGTGCCGACCTCGGTCGCCGGCGCGAGCGTCCACGCTTCGCCCTTGAGCGGCAATGCGACCAGGTTCGTGCCGAAGACCCCGACGATCAAGTCATTCGCCGGCCAGCGCTTGAGCCGCTCGAGAGGGATCTCGACCGTTTCGCCGGCCGGTATCTTCGTCGTATCCGGCGGAGGATCGTCGGGCTTGCGGTGAATCTCTCCGGCCGACGCGCTGCCGCGGCTTTGTTGCACGACGTGGGTCAGCTCGTGCGCGATGAGACGCTGCCCTTCCTTCGTGCCGGGTTGATACTCGCCGCGGCCGAAGACGATGTCGTTGCCGAGTGTGAACGCACGCGCGCCGAGCGATCGGGCGCGTTCCGCGTCGGATTCGCCGGTGTGCATGCGCACGCTGCTGAAGTCGCGGCCGAAGATGCGTGCCATGTCTGCTGCCGGATCGTTGCCCACTACCTCGTCAGCCACGCGATCGGCCTCGCGCTCGAGCGGATCGCCGGGCGAGCCGGCGCGAAGCTTCGTCTGCACGAACTGCTGGATGGCGAAGTTGCCGGCCGTGCGCTGCAGCCGCTGCGCCGGCGTGACGACCTGCGGTGCTGGCGACGGCGCCGCTTCCGCGTGTTCCGATTGCTGCGGTCCAACACTGGCCTTCATGGCTCAGAACTTCCGTTTCGCAAGACTGCGAACCGGCATCGCCAGGTAGCGGCGCAGGTCGGCGACGGCCAGCGCTCTGAACTTCGGGAACATGTCGGTCTCGATCCACTTCCAGCGGTCTTTTAAGAGCGTGATGTCGCCGCCGGGAACGACTTTCGAAAAGCGCGTGCCTCCCGGGATGGGCGAGAGCGCCTTTTCGGACATGTCTTTCGGGATGTTGTCATCGTCGGGGATGTTCCGGATCCGGCCGTAGTGCGCGTGGAAGCCCTGTTTGGGGCCGGCGGGGCCGGGCGGTCCGAGTCCGAGCTGTTCCTCACCTCCCTCGAGAATCATGCTTTGCTCGCGGTACAGCAGGCTTTTGTTGCCCTCCCAGATCCGGTCCTCGTCGGCCGAGTCAATGTCGAGCCAGGCCTGGTAGTTGTCCCAACTGATCTCGCCGCGCTCCCACGCCATCTTCAGCGCGCTGATGCCTTTCTCGCGATACGCCTGATGCTGCCAGGCGAGGTCGACGAAGATATCCTGCTGCATCTCCAGCAGGATCAGGATCATCGAGCCGGCATAGGCGTCGTAGATGTCGTTCAATCCGATGGTGTAGGGGTCATGGTCGTCAAGCGCTTCCGCGAACTCGATCGCGGGCTGCAACTCGGTTTCCAGTCCGCGATAGACCTCGCCGCCGGCCAGCTTGGCCATCGCGGCCCAGCGCAGTCGCGGGTTCTCGAGGTAGAGACCGGCGTAGTACTCGTAGACCTTGTTGATGTTGTCGATGTTGGCGCGAAACCCCAACCTCGGTAGCCAGGTGCTCGGATCGATCCCTACGGCCTGCAGCGCACGGATGGTCCAGCCTCGTCTGGTCTGGCGATTCCATATCTCGTGCAGCGTGTCCATGCTTGTGACGCGGTCCGGCCACGCTTCCGCGAACTCCTCGAACGTCACGTACTCCTCGGGTCGCGGATAAAGGGTGCTCGACGGAGCCAGCGGCCAACGCGCGACGCCGGCCGGAGCGGCGTGAATGCCGGCCGCTTCATCGCCGCCGTTCTGTTGCACCACATGCGTCAGCTCGTGCGCGAGGAGCGTGGCGCCTTCGGTCGATTGCGGATCGTAGAGACCGTGGCCGAAGTAGACGTCGCGGCCGACCGTGTACGCCGCCGAGTGCTGCGCCGCCGCCGAGTCACTGGCCGCGTCATCAGTGTGCAACCGCGCAGCACCTGCCGCACGAGCCAGCGATGACGGCACTCCCTTTCCGGCGGACGCGGCGACACGATCGGCCTCCGCTTCCATCGGGTCGTCCCGCAAGAGATGCTGCATTGCGTGATTGCCGACGAGACGCCCCAGCCCTCGCTTCGAGACGGCGCGCGACGGACGTGCGGAAGAGGTCGCCTTATGTTCTAACTTTTCCGGCGTCTCGTTGATCTTCATGGCTCTCGAATCCAGTCGTAGTAATCGCGAAACTCGCTTCGCGATGGCAGGCGTCCGATCTTATCCAGCTCGCGCGCGGTGGCGGCGATCATCTGCCGCATGCCGATGACCCCACCGTCGGCCGCGGCCTGAAACGCAGCGGCGACGACGACGTTGCGGATGTTGCCGCCGGAGAGCTCGAACTGTTTCGCCAGGAATGCGAAGTCGGTGTCATCTCCGATTGGCGCGCCTTGCGGAAGCATGCCCCGCCAGATCTGCTCGCGCTGCGCGGCTTCGGGGAAGGGGAACTCGATGGTGTGCTGCATGCGGCGTGCGAAGGCTTCGTCGATGTTGCGCCCGAGGTTCGTGGCCAGGATGACGATTCCTTCGTAACTCTCCACGCGCTGCAGCAGGTAGGCGACTTCGATGTTCGCGTATCGATCGTGGGCATCCTTCACTTCCGACCGTTTGCCGAACAGTGCGTCGGCTTCATCGAAGAAGAGCACGGCACTGCTCGCCTGCGCCTCGGCGAAGATGCGGCTGAGGTTCTTCTCCGTCTCGCCGATGTACTTGCTGACCACGGTGGAGAGATCGACGCGATACATCTGCAGGCCGAGCTCGCGCGCGATGATCGAAGCCGCCATCGTCTTCCCGGTGCCGCTTGCGCCGTTGAACAGCACGGCCACTCCCTTTCCGCCCGCCACCCGCCCCTCGAATCCCCAATCGTCGAAGACCACCCGGCGGTACTGCACGGAGATGCAGATCTCCCGGAGCTGCTGCAGCGGCTTCGCTGGCAGGACGATGTCGCTCCAGCCGAAGTGAAGGCCGACCTTCTGTGCCAGCGCGCGGAGCGACGCGCTCGACTGCGCATGCGCGCCGGCGATGAGATCCCGGAGCTCGATCCCCGGCGCGCCTCGAAGCGCGGCGGCGGCGCGCGCGTGCTCAACCGCGACGCGAATCTGCCCTCCGCTCAATACGAATTTTGCGGCTAGTGCATCGTCCGCCGGCGCTGCCCCCGCATCGCGCCACAAGCGGGCGCGCATGGCGGCCCCAGGCATCGGAACGTCGATACGGTATCCATCGGCGGACACAGGCTCCGTCGTGATGAGGAAACGAATGGCGCCGTCGAAACGGCTGCCGGCGGGGAGTTTCTCGAAATCGTCGATGACTAGCGCCCGTCCGGACAGAAGCGCTTCGCGGCGGAGGAGCGCTGCGGCATCGGGCAGCGTGGCAGCGCGAGCGCCATCGACGACGATCATTCCCGCGTTCATCGCTCCGCAGATCGCCTCTGCGATGCTCTTTCGCCCGGTTCCGCGCGCGCCTTCGAGCACGAGTGCCGCTCCGCCGCGCGCCAACAGGGGAATCACGTTGAGTACCTGTTCGCGCACGGCGGCGGCCAATACGAGGTCATCGAGCCGCTTCCGGGGTGTCACCGAACGAGCGGCCGCGACGAGCATCGGGTCGAGCGCATCGCCTCCGAGGATCTGGTCGGTCACACGCTCGTCGGTGCGCAGCGGCCGCGCCAGGAGCGACTGCTCTTTCTCCTGCGCGTCTTCGCCGAGGCGCACCAGGCGGTGCTGCATCAGCGGTGCGTCCGGACGGAATGCGGCGCGGTGCTCGTGGCGATCCTCGCGCGACGCGAAAAGCAGTTGCAGCGCGAAATCAACGGTCGGATAGCGGCGCGTCATGTCGTTCTGCGCGTATGCGTACAACGTGTGATAGCGAAGATCGATCTCCGGCGCCACGGCGATGATGAGGATCTCGATCTCGAAGGCAGTGAGACCGAAACGTTCACGCAGTGCGACGAGCGGGAGCGTCTTTCCGCCGCGCACGGTGAGTGCCGCCCGCCGGTCGATCGCGCCGCGCAGCTCGTCGATGTGCCGCGTCAATGCTGCGGCGGTAACGTCCTCATTTTCAGCGCGCTGCAGAATCGCATCCGCCTGATCGTCGGGGATGTAGAGGCCGCGGAACTGATCCTCGGTCAGCAACCGGGCCGCGCGCAGCCGCATTACCTGGCGCCGAAGCCGGAGATCGAGCAGCGCGAGCTCGGCGTCGAGATGCGCGCGGGCATCGGCGAACGGAGCGGCGGCGACGAGGAGATGCACGTTCATTTCGGCGGAGCCTTGTCCACGCAGCCCAGCTCACCGCCCGCCTCGCGGATGCCGCGGTCGATGTCTTCACCCCATATGGCGTCGAAGATCAGCGCGCCGCCGAAGCCGACGACGAAACCGATGGCGTTGCCCACCAGAGGGAACTCGCTTCCGGCGATCGCGAAGTAGGTACCCGTTGCCAGCGCGCCGCCGATTCCGCCGACGGCCCCGGTGGCGCTGCTGCGGCCAAGCGCGCCGTAGTATTCGAGCGATGTGTAGTCTTGCGAGCTGAGGGCCATCGAGGCCATGGTCACAACCGGCGCGGCGAGGCTGCCGAGCGCGCCGCCGCCCGCGCGGCCGAGGATCCGCATCGCTGCCGCCCCGCCACCGGTTTCACCCATCAACGCGGCTGATGTTCGCGCGGCGACGTAGCTCTCGACGGAGGCGCTCCCCGCGCCGCCCAGGCCGCCGAGACCGACATCGACGAGACCCTCGCGCCACATGTCCGGATGTTGGCCGGGATTCCTTCCGAAGCGGACGGCGTCCGTCAAAAGAGAGAATCCCGCGCCCATCACGGCGCCCCCTTTCGCGGCGGATTTGACCATCGGGGCGTAATTGGGCTCGGCCAATCCCGTTGTCGGGTTGATTTCGCCGTAACGCATCGCATCGAGCAACTCCGGCGCAACGCTCCGGCTCCACGTCTCCTGCGGGACGCCGAAGTTCTGGGCGCGGAATTTCTGCATCACCTGGAGCTGGGTCGTGGTGATGCCGTTGCTGATGACGCGCTGGCTCGTGGCCGTGGAGAGCCTGCCGATCGCCATATCGAAGTCGCCGGCGGGGATGGCGTTGGTAGCACGCGCATTCTGCAGATCGTTCCAAGTGCTGATCGTCGTTCGCGTGCCGTCCGCGTTCTGAAACGTCACCGGGTCTTTTCGCAGCAGGGCGTCGAGCAGCGGCGCGTATGACCCCGGATCGGCGACGACGTCGGCCGCGAGCTGGGTGCGATAGCCGGTGACGTGGTCCTCGTTGATGGCCAGATACGTCTTCTCGTTGGCATCGATCACCTGCGTGCTCGTGCCGTACTTCTGATTGAGCTGCTGCAGCGCACGCCCGAATTTCGCCTGCTCTGCCGCCGCCTGATCGGCATTGATCGCGCGCAGAAACTTTGTGTCGTACTGATTGAATGAGGTCTTGCCCTTGCGATCGGGAAGGGTGTGCGTGACAGAGACGAGATCGCCGCTGAAACGATTGCGATAGTCGAAGACCTCGAAATTGGCTTTGACTTTGTTGAGGTCGGAGTAGATGACCACATCCGCCCAGCTTGACCGCGCGGTGGTGATCTCGGGTATGTCGCCGCGCCAGTTCACCTCGCCGCCGCTCTGCTCTCTGACGGATAGCGTCGCCGGGTTCGCATTGTTCTTGTAAATCCCCTGGGATGCGGACTTGCTGGCGAATGTTCCGAACGGATTCGGGTATCCGCCAAAGGCCGTGAGCTCGGTCATCCCCCACCCCGAGCCCGCCATCCCGATCGGGTTGAACGGATTCGCGCCGTAGCTCATCGGATTGGAAAAGAGAAGCGATGCGGCCGGTCCCCAGATCTGTTGTCCCTGCGCCCACTTCGGGACCTGAGGCTCCGGCAGCATGTACGTCAGCGGCTCGATGTTCTTCGGGTCCTGCTTTGCAAAGTACTCCTGGGCGTCGATCTGTTTGATCTGCTGCTTCTCCAGGTAGGCGTTGAACTGACCGGTCGTCATCACGGACGCCCTGCCGTCGCCGTACGGCGCGCCCGCTTCCGCTTTCACGTCGGCCGGATAGATCTGAATGGCATTGCCCATGCCGCCGCGGAGCTCGTACAACACTCCGGGCATGCTGGTGAGCGATTCATCGCCAAGCCAGACGTGGCGCAGCTTTCTGCGGCGATCGACCTCCGATGCCAGCCGGCGGAGGAGATTGCCGTGGTCGTACCAGAGCTGGTCCTCGCCGCGTTTGTGTGTCTTCACGTAGTTGCGTGTGTTGGCGAAGACGGAGATCAGCTCCGCGTTGGTGAGCGACGTGGCCGAGATCGAGCAGGGATCGTCGACCGCTTTGGTGGGAATCGGTTTCGCCGGCTGGCGCCGTACGGTGCGATCGGTCCGGCCGCGCTGCTGTAGTACGTGGGTCAGCTCGTGCGCGAGGAGGCGACGGCCGTCGCCGGAGTGCGGCTGGTATCCATCATTGGAGAAGACGATGTCGCGGCCGGACGTGTATGCGGCGGCGCCAATCTCGTCGGCGGACCGCGAGGCGTCGCCGCCGGTATGAACGCGCACGTCGCTCAAATCCGAATCGAAGTGCGATTCCATCGAGGTGCGGGTGGCGTCGTCGAGCGGAATGCCGGAGCCGTGCAGTGCCCGATCGACGGAGGGTGGCGCGTCGGCGGATGCCTGATCCGGAGCGATTGCCTTCCGGCGCACGTTGCACTCGTCGCATTGTTCGCCTTCCGGCTTGGCGGCGCAACATCCGCCGCCGAGGGTGGACGCGGCGCGTTCGGCTTCCTCCTCGAGCGGAACACTCGCGCCGCCGACGCGAAGCTTCGCCTGCACGATTCCGCACACGGCGTTGTTGCCGGCGCGCCGCAGCAGCATCTGCAGCGGTTGTGTGGAAGTCGATGATCTCCGCGGTTCCGGCGACGCTTCGGGTGTCGCCGAATGCTCGCTCTTCCGCTCGCTCATGCATCCTCCGGCATGAGCAGTGTGATTGTGCGCTCTGGCAGCCATGGCAGGGCGAACGTTTTGCCGTGCACGCCGAACATGCGCAACAGAAGCGCCAGCGGTACGTGCGGCAGGAGGATTTCGATACGCTCCCGCTCGAAGCGGATCGCGCCGGTACCGTCAAGAAAGTTCTCCCGCAGATGCGCGGCGCTGCTGCGAGCGAAGCCGGGGATGCGGTTCCCGAACGAGGCGAGGACTTCGTTCGCGATGGTCTCGAGCTCGTCGTCGCTGCGCGTTGTCTCGTCTTCTACATCGTCGCCCTGCACAAGCTGCAGAATCGCATCGAGGAACACATCGTCCGCCGCCGCGCACTTCGCGAGCACCAGTTCGCGCGCGGCGCGCTCGAGCGGCGGCTCGAGCTCCGCGATGATAGGCAGAAGCAAAGCGTAGCCGGCGAACGCGCTCCCGATCATCGTGTTGGTGGCGATGGCCGCCGCGCGAACGGTGCTGGCGACGGAGGTAACGAGCTCGGGACGGCTGCGTCCGATCGCGATGAGGAGAGCGTTTGAGTGTGGCGCCCCCTGCCCCGCGGCGTTTTGGAGGGATGCATCGCCGGGCTGGGGGTGCCACCCAGGGGCAGACGCAGAGGCGGCGAGGCTGCGCACGGCGTCGACGTGCGCGCGCATGGCCGCGGGTGTCTCGGACACGCCGTGGCGGATTAGCGTGGCAACAAGGCGGAGCGCGCCGTGCGTCGTGCCCGGATCGATCGTCTCCTCCCAGAACGAGGCAATCGATGCCAGGAGATCGGCGGATGGCTCGCAGGCATCGATCGGAAACGCCGTCTCCCACACTTCGTCCGCGCCGCGGTCGCCGAGCGCGCTGATCACGATGGACTCGCGGCCGATGTGCACGAGCTCCGTGAAGATCGCGAACGCGCGTTCGCGATCTTCACGG
>DATLVW010000910.1:0-12874 GCA_035577085.1 Thermoanaerobaculia bacterium | reverse complement strand
GGCCGTCCTCGCGGCTGTTGGCTTGTCAATCCTCATGTTGCCTAACCTGCAGGCTCTTCCGTACTTCGGGCTGGTCCTGCCTCCCGCCCCACCGACGCCTCCCACACCTCCGACACCGCCTGCAACTCCGGCGATGTCGTCGATCGATGTCGTGCCGGAGCCGCCGGAAGCGCCGGAGCCGCCCACTCCTCCCGAGCCGGTGGAAATGGCCTCAATGGATGTAGAGGTGCCCGAAGCACCCGAACCACCTGAGCCGCCGGAGCCCCCCGCCGCGTGGCACGAACGCGATGGCGACGCCAAATACGTCCTCTCCTTCGGCGACATGAACGTCGTCAACGGCGACGGCTACACCAATTTCGAACATCTTCGCCATGCCTATGGCCGCAACTTCTTCTGGTTCCGGCACGAGGGAACGTCGTACATCGTCCGCGACCCGGAAATGGTGCGCGAGCTTGCTGAGCTCTATCGTCCGCAGAGTGAGCTGGGCCGCGAACAGGGCGCGCTTGGCCGCAAGCAAGGTGCGCTCGGACGGCAGCAGGGTGAGCTCGGGCGCAGGCAAGGCGAACTGGGGCGCGAGCAAGCTCGTATCGGCGTCGAACAGGCGCGCATGTCCCGGCGATACGACGATGACGATGACCCGTCGTTCTCCGCACGCCGCCGCGAACTGGAACGGAAGGAACGCGATCTCTCGCGCAGGCAGGACGAGCTCGGACGCGAGCAGTCGGCGCTCGGTCGCGAACAGTCCAAACTCGGCGAAGAGCAGTCCCGACTCGGCGAGCGTCAGTCGGAGCTGAGCCGCGAGATCGAGCACAAACTGCAGCCGATGATCCGCGAGATGATTCGCAAGGGCGTCGCCGAGCGGGTGCGCTGATGAAAGTACTGCTGCTCACGTTGATATAGTCCGCCCCCTATGAGCAAGCCGCGCCGTCTCGCAGAGTTTCTGATCGTTCTCGCGCTCGCCTCAAACGCATTCGCGGCCACTCCGGCAAAGAGCCCGGCCGTCGCACCGATCAACTACCAGCACCGCTCGCTCGCGAACGGTCTCGAGGTCTACTCGATCGAGAATCACGCCACGCCGACCGTCTCGATTCAGGTCTGGTATCGCGTCGGCTCGAAGAACGATCCGGAAGGGCGCAGCGGTTTCGCGCATCTCTTCGAGCACATCATGTTCAAGGCGACCGCGCACATGAAGTCGGAGATGCTCGACCGGCTCACCGAAGATGTCGGCGGGATGAACAACGCGTACACGCATCCCGACCGGACGGTCTACTACGAGATCGTTCCGTCGAACTACCTGCAGACGCTGCTGTGGGCGGAGGGCGAGCGGCTCGGATCGCTCAAGATCGACGAAGACACGTTCAAGTCGGAGCGCGACGTCGTCAAAGAAGAATACCGGACACGCGTCCTGGCACCGTCGTACGGCCGGTTGAACTACGCAATCACGAAAGACTCCTTCGCTGTCCATCCGTACCGGCGCCCGGGCATCGGCTCGATCGAGGAGCTCGACGCGGCGACCGTCCCCGACGTCACTGCGTTCCACGCGACGTACTACCGGCCCGACAACGCCGTCGTCATCGTCGCCGGCGACTTCGATCCCAAGCAACTCGACACCTGGGTGGACCGCTATCTAGGCACGATCCCGAAGCCATCGACGGCGATTCCTCGCGTCACGGTGCAGGAGCCGGCGCGCACCGAAGAGAAGCACTTCGCCGAGCACGGCGCGAACGTGCCGCTCCCCGCCGGAGCGCTGACGTGGCTCATTCCATCGGCCCGAAGCGACGACGCCGAGCCGCTGGAGATCGCCGCGACAATCCTCTCCGACGGCGACTCATCGCGGCTCTATCAATCGCTGGTCTATCGGAAACAGTTGGCGCAGAGCGCGGGAGCCTCGGCCAATCTGCAGGAGGACGTCAGCCTCTTCACTGCCAGAGCGATCATGGCCAGCGGAAAGAAGCCGGAGGATGGTATTGCCGCGCTGCGCGAAGAGATTGCCGCGCTGGCCGCGAAACAGGTCACCGCCGCGGAGCTGGAGAAGGCGAAGAACCTCATCATCACCTCGGCACTGCGCGAGCGCGAAACGAACGACGGCAAAGCGGGCGCGCTCGGTGAAGCGATCACGCAAAATCACGATGCTACTTACGTGAACCGCGGTCTGGCGCGTTTGCAGGCTGTGACCGCCGCCGACGTGCAACGCGTCGTCAAGAAGTATCTGGTCGACGGCAAGGCCGTCGTCATCACGTACACCTCGGAGGCGAAATGAAGAACGTGCTTGCTATCGCCACTGCGATGTTCGTGATGCAGACCGCTGCCATTGCGCAGGTCGAGACCACGCCTCCGCCGCCCGCCGCACCGCGCGAAGTGCAGATCCCGAAGCCGGCCGAGAAGACGCTCGCCAACGGATTGCGCGTCATCGTCATCGAGAAACAGGGCGTGCCGCTCGTCGCCGCGCGCGTGCTGATCAAGAACGGCGGCGAAGCCGATCCCGCCGCACTGCCCGGTCTCGCCGACACGACTGCATCCCTCCTCACGCAGGGGACGGCCACCCGGAGCGCGGAAGAGATTGCGCGCGGCGTGGAAGCGCTCGGCGCCACACTCGACACGGGCGCAGGGTGGGATCAATCGTCGGCCGACATCAGCGTGATGTCGTCGAAGCTGCCGCAGGCGCTGGCCTTCATGGCCGATGTCCTCCTCAATCCGGCGTTCAAGCAGGAAGAGATCGACCGCCTGCGCAAACGGAACAGCGACGCCCTGGCTGTGGCGATGAAGCAGCCCGGCCGGCTGGCCAGCTTTGTGGCTACGCACGTGATCTTCGGCGACGCGCCCTACGGTCACAACCTCGGCGGTACGCCGCAATCACTCGCCCGCATCACGCGCGACGACATCGTCGCGTTTCACCGCGACTACTACCGTCCCGACAACGCCATCCTCATCATGGGCGGCGACATCACCTCGGCGAAAGCATTCGCGGTGGCGCAGGAGTTGTTCGGCGAATGGAAGCCGGCAACCGGCTCGCACCTGGCGGAGACGACTTCGCCGAAAGCTCTTCCGCCGTCGCGCGTCGTTGTTGTGGACATGCCCTCGGCCGGACAGGCAGCAGTCGTTGTCAGCCGCCCGGGGATGCGCCGGGCCGATCCCGCGTATTACCTCGCGCTCGTCACGAATTCAATCCTCGGCGGCGGCTTTTCTTCGCGGCTCAATCAAGAGATCCGCATCAAGCGCGGCCTGAGCTACGGCGCGGGCAGCTCCTTCGATCTTCGCCGCGATACCGGGCCGTTTACCGCCACCGCGCAGACGAAGAATGAATCGGCGGGCGAGGTGGCGGGATTGGTGATCGACGAGATGAACAAGCTCGGCACGACGGTCGTCGATCCGACGGAGCTCGGTCCGCGAAAGGCCGTGCTCATCGGAAGTTTCGGCCGCCAACTGGAGACGAACGCCGGTCTCGTCAACCGCCTCGGCACCCTGGCGCTTTACGGATTGAACCTCGATGAGGTCAATCGCTACATCAGCGGCGTACAGGCCGTAAGCGCCGACGATGTGGAGAAGTTCGCCGCCTCCCACGTCCCCGGCAACGACGCCAGCATCGTCATCGTCGGCGACGCGAAGAAGTTCCTGCCAGCGTTGCAGGCGCGTTTCAAGACCATCGACGTGATCCCAATCGACGATTTGGATGTGAGCGCGGCGACGCTGCGGAAGGGGAAGACGCCGTAACGCGCGTCTTCAGCAAGTCACTTACGACCTGAAGACTTTCGCGAGAGCTGGCCGATGGTTGTCTGCGGCTGCTCTTGAGCGGCCTCGACAAAATCTGGATCCAGTGGCCCTGCGATCTCGTCGAGCCACGCCCAGGTGTCTGGCAGTGGTTTGAGGATGATCTCGTTCCCGCGTTTGCTGATCTGCACTTCTCGAGATTCCAAACGGAATCGCTTGGGCAGTCTCACCGCCTGCGAGCGGCCCGACCAGAATACTTTGGCAATTTGCATGTCAGCCTCCGTGAGATGCGAATGAGAGGTAGCGCGACGTCAATCCGCGGAACATGGCCGAACGTATGCGCCGTTGACGTAGGACGAGCCTCGATCGCCGCAGCTCTCAACGGTCAGGTCCACCACGACTCGGATGTGAGGCCAGGGATTCTCCTGAAATGCTTCAGATTTCGCGTCACCACCTGTAATCCATATTCGAGGGCCGTCGCGCCGATCCATACGTCTTCGATGCCGATCGGCTCGCCTCGTGCTTCGAGTGTGGCGAGGAGGTCTCCGGCACGAATGGCCTCCGCCTCGCCCAGAGGGAGCACGTTGACGCGGCTCAGAATCTCATCACGAATCCTTTTCCAAAGGCGCGCGCCATGAGCAACGCGGGCGGCTCCGTGACGAAGCTCGGCTACGCAGACCACCGAAGTCACCAAGTCTCGCGGCGCAACTTCGTTTAATCGCTGTAAAACCCCTACGTTCGGATCTTTGCGGATCACCTCAGAAAGTACATTGGTGTCAAGGAGATACTTCACCGCTTGCCATTCCCGTGCGGTTTGCGCAACGTCCGAGGACGGTGTCGGACGCGCGCGGAGACAATCTGCTCCATCTCAGCCAAGAAAGGATCATCGTCGGACATCCATCCCCGCACCGCACCGAGCCCCTGGTCAGCAGGTTGCTCATCCGGAGGAACGAGTCTCGCCATCGGACGGCCTCGCCTCATGATCAGAATCGTTTCCCTGCCAAACGCCACGCGTCCCAGCAAGTTCGAAAGCTGCTTCTTTGCCTCGGCGACGTTGATCGTTTCTTCGCGTGATCTTTCCATTGGCTCCTCTTCCAGGCCATGATTGATCCAGATAGTCATCTAGGTCAAGAAGGTCAACAAGACGCTACTACTGCTTCATCCCTCGTGCCGTCGTCAGATACACCGCGAACGACCCTAACCAATGCCCACCTTCGTAATGCTCTCCCGTGACCGACGCCAGACCGGCATCGCGATGCTCGGCTGCAATTTTGCGGATCAGAGGAACGCGCGGATCGGACTTCGGCAATCCTGAGGCGATTCCTTCCAGCATCCAGGCGCGGCTGAGATTCAGTCCGTCGAGGTGTGCGAGTTTCGGATCGCTCGGGTCCGTCACGATCTCCGGACGCAGCGATGAGAGACTCGGCAGAAATGCGCGCAGCCACGTCGCGTACTCCTTCGGCGGCATGACGCGGCGCATCACGTCGCCTTCGGCGATGCACGGTGAGAGAAAATCTTCGCCCGAGGGCTCGTAGGTCAGCGGGCATGCTTTGTCGGTCGAGAAGAAGCGTCGCGCGGCGTCGCGAGCGAGTTGTTTCAGTGCGGGATCGCTCGTCGAATCGATGATGAGCCCGAGCGCGAAGGCAGACTGACTATGTTCGCCGGAGCGCACCGGATGCGAGAGTTTCGGCAACCATGTCGCCAGCCGCTCATTCGCCGCTTGCTCGAGCGGTTTCAGATTCGCGGACAATTCGCGCCCGAGCGGGTCATCCCATTCGCGCAACTCCGCGGCCAGTTGGAGCAGCCACGCCAGCCCATACGGCCGCTCGAAACTCGCCCGCCCCTCGCCGCGCAGATACGCCGCCTCCTGCGCGATGTTCTCCGGCGTCAGGCTCTGTTTCAGAGCTGCTTGCGCGTTCCCCGCAAACGGCGCGTCCGGGAACGTTCGCGCCAGCCGCGCCAGCAACCAGTGACCATGAACCGACGAGTGCCAGTCGTAGCAACCGTAGAACGCCGGAGTCAACACCCGCGGCGGCGCGACGTCATTATCGCTGTTCAAGTTGTGCCCGATCTTGTTCGGATACTCCTTGTGCACGCACGCCAGCGCAAGGTTCGCAAATCGTTCGGCCGCCTTTGCATCAAATTCGGCGGCGTGGAGGGAGGTGGTGGCGAGAAGCAGTGCAACGATCGAAAGTCGAATCATGCGCGAATGGTAATGCGTGGCGCCCCACACTCGTAGCGCCGGCGGCCCGCCGGCTGGTCCGCCGTCGGCTCGACGGCGATTGAATCATCACCGATGCAAGTGCATCAGGATGTACCCAACCAGCACCAGCGCCAGCACCACGATGACGATGATCGTGATCGAAGCCGATTGTGATGAGCCGCTCGTCGCGGTGTGCTCGTAGATCACTTTGCGCGAGACGCGCTCGTCGTCGTCGCCGGCGTTGGTGGTGACTGTTTCGCGGTCGCGGAGGCGTTCGTCTTCAGTTGGCTCGGGCATGCTCGGGTTCAGTAGCAAATGAATTGCCAGTGAGACGCGCCGAGGCCCAGGCGAAGATCGGAATGGAGAAGCAACTCAGCGCCGCAGCAACGAGAAACGCCTTCGTCAGGCCGTAATGTTGGCCGATCGCGCCGATTGCGAATGAACCCGTTCCGATGCCGGTATCGAATGCCCAGACGATTGAGCCGAACGTGCGTGCGCGCCGCGCCGGGTCGGTGCTGCCGAGGATGATCGTGACGAATGCCGGGTAGGCAGCGCCGAAGCCGATGCCGAAGAGCGTGGCCGAGGCGATCATCTCCCAGCGTGTGTGCGCGATGCCGAGCCATGCGAATGCGAGAGGCACGAGCACGAGTGCCGGATACAGCACTCGCTTCGGTCCGATGCGGTCGCCGAGGTGTGAGAAACAGACGCGAAAGAGAACGATCGAGATCGCGTACGTCGTCAGATAGATCGCTACCGGGGTGATGTGGCGCTCGACGGCGATGATCGCTGCGTAGCTGGTCATCCCGCCGTATCCGAACGATGCCACGGTCAGCGAGAGCGCGGTGGCGATGACGCGCCAGTCCCAGGCGTCGGACACGGCGAGGCGGCGCGGGCTCGCTGGTTTTTCGTCGACACGCAGAAGGAGCGCGCCGAACACCATCACCACCGAGATGGCGGCCAGCTCGAAGCAGAGTGTCATCCAGCCGAAGTGGTAGACCCAGAGCCCGACCGCGGGTGCGATGGCGATCGCGCCGGTGCTGGCCAGACCCCAGTACGCCATCCCCTGCGTGCGCCGCGACTCCGGAATGTACTCGCTCATGAGTGCCGATGCCGAGGCGAGGATCCCCGACCAGATCGCACCGTGAATAGCGGCGATGAGAAAGAGGAGCGGAAGGTTGCGCACCACACCGTACGCGACGGAAAACGCGATGAAGAGAATCGACGCGGTGATGAGCAGCCGCCGCCGTCCGAGGTGATCGGCGATGGTTCCCATGATCGGCGCGGCAAATGCGCTGGAGAAGGTGTAGACGGAGAGGAACCATCCCGCCTCCGCTTTCGAGCCGCCCAGTTCCAGGATCCGAAACGGAATGGCGGGAAGAAGCTGAAACGCGGAGAAGAACGTGACGAACGCGTACACCCACAACATCGCAAAGCGGGGCGTGAAGAGCGGTTCGGCTGGGGCGGCGGTCATCGGAAGGCGGATTGTATTCGCCGGGCCGATGCGTCCGGCTGCCTCTGATGCGGGAGGCTGGTGGCAATGACTGTATACATTCAGGAAGCCCGTGTCAGTGCCAGGATCTCGTCGGTCGACATCTTTACGCTTGAACGGCCTCGCAGACGGCGAACCATCGCTTCGCCGTCTGTTGGCCGCGCCGGGTTCTTCGATTTCACGATTTGAACAGAGTGCCTGTTCGCGACGAACTCCACTTCCGTGCCCGGCAGAAGTCCGAATCGCTCCCGGATCTCCTGCGGGATGGTCACCTGTCCCTTCGAAGTGATTCGCATGGGCGTATTTTTTCTTACCTCCACCGGTAAGAATTATCTGCCAGCGAGAGGATTCTTCACGACCATCGTTCGAGGTCGAACGAGGGCAGAAGCGGATTCAGGAAGTGCACGCCTTCGAGGCGGCGTCCGTTTGTGAAGTCCTCGGTGAAGATGGTTGGCACCTGATTTAGGCGTGCTGTGGCCCAGATCTGTGCGTCGAAGTAGCTGAGTTGATGCTCCCGAACTCCTCGGCCGGCTTCCAGAACAACCATTGCGGTCTGATCAAGAACGGGAAAAGCGCTGGCGAGCAATGTCGCCTGCCTCAAGGCGTCGTCGATTCCAAGGATGGAGCGGCGACCGCGGATCGTCGCGGCCATAAACTCCCCCAACACCTGCGCGCTTAGCCGTCCAAGTCCGCTTGTCGTCAGAGTCTCGATCGCGCGTAACGCTCTGTCGTACTTTACGGTCTCCGATGGCTGGTGTGCGTAGATGAGAATGTTCGTATCGATCAGGACTTCGTCCATCGACCGATCCGATCTTCATAAAGCGAGTCTCTCGACCACTTCCGATCCGAGGGCGATCCTCCGCGTGAGGCCGAGAGGGAGCGCATGAATGCGATAGCCTTTCGGGCGGCAGCCGCATCAGGCTCACGGCGTCGGACGACAGCACCGACCTCCACACCATCGAGGGCCTCCCGAATGAGCTCCGCTTCGGTTACGCCGCGTTGACTGGCCCGTCGTTTCAGCATTCGATCATGACGGGCTTCGATGTAGACCTGCTTTCGTATCATTGAGCCAGCCTTCATACATCACAATATACATCATGGCCGCAACCGTTGCCATCAACACCGTTCTTCCTGAGGGTACTTCCTCTCGATCGGCATCGTCGGTTCCCTCCCCAGAATGTCCCACCCATTCGATGCGTTCCCTACCTCCGATGAATGTCAAACGCGCGGCCAAGTACGGCTTCTGTTCCGGTGTCCGGATCGCTGATCTGAAGGTGAAACGCTTTGCCGCCGGCGGCGGCCGCGGCGCCATCCTCGGCCAGGTCGTTCACAATGAGCGCGTGGTCGAAGAGATGGAACAGCTCGGCGTGCGGACGATCGACGAGATCGAAGAAGTTGCGGAGCCGACCATCGTCTTTTCCGCTCATGGCGTGCCGCCGTCGTTTCACGAGCGTGCCACGGCGGCGGGCTTGCAGGTGCTCGATACGACCTGCAAGTTTGTATACGACATCCATCGTGAATCGAAGCAGGCTCTCGCCAACGGCTACCACCTCATCTTCATCGGCGATCCGAAGCACCGTGAAGTCGTCGGATACACGCACGACCTCGATCCCGCGTCCTACCACATCGTGACAAAGGTTGATCAGGCCGATGCCATCGATTGGTCGCAGTATCCGAAACTGAAGGTTTTCTACCAGACCACGCTCAATGCCGAAGAGTTTGAGGACGTCGTTAACGCGATCGAGCGCCGGGCCGCTCAGGTGGAGCGCGGCGATACGATCTGCTACGCCACGAAAGAGAATCAGGATGCGGCGCGCGTGCTGGCTCTCGATCCCGAAGTCGATGCCATCGTCGTCATCGGCGGAAAGATGAGCGCGAACACGAAACATCTATGGGACATTTGCCGGGAGGCCAAACCTTCGTTCCTCGTGCAGGGAGCGAGCGATCTCGATCCGGCATGGTTTGCGAATGCACGAACGGTAGGCGTCACCGCCGGCTCGTCGACTCCCGACTATGTGATCGTCGAGGTCGAGGAACGGCTGAGCACGATGTAGCGGCTCCGGCACAAAGCCAGCAATAGCAACCTTCTGTGGCGTGTTTTCCCTCGCGTTCATGAAGCTCTCTCGCCTCGGGGCCGTAGCACTCGCGCTAGCCTGCACGATTCCCACGGCGGGAGCGATCGAGCTCAATTGCCGCGGCGCTGCGAATCTCGAGTCGTTTCGCTACTCCTGGCATCTTCGCGGCGGACTCTCCTGGGTCGCCGGGATCATGTTTCCCACCACGGGCGTCGGCGAGCTCAAGACGACGTACCAGACCGCGGGCCCGAAGACGGTCGACAGCTCGCTCCTCATCACCGCCGCGGATGGGAAAAGCGGTTTCTTCGCCTACGAGACGCAGATGGATGCGGCCGGTTTGCGGACGCTGATGACGTATCACGCGTATTCGTGGAAGGACAAATCACGCAAGGACCGAACGCAATTCGATTATCCGGCCGGCGTCGCGCACCGGCACAAAGAGACGCAGGAGAAGGCATGGGATCGCAACGATCCGATTCCGGCCGGCGCGTTTCATGACGTTGTGAGCGTGATTCACTTCCTGCGATTGAGCGCCGGCAACATCCACGGTCCTCTTGCCACGACGATCTACTCGGATGGGAAGGCGTACCCGGTGATCGTCCGGCCGGCGGAGCGGCAAACGTTTTCCGTCGCAGGACAGCAGATCGCGGCGGTCGGATTCGAGCTGGTCGATGCTCCCGGCGGAAAGAAGTGGCCCGGCGGAATGAAGATCTGGCTTTCCGATGACGCGCGGCGCATTCCGTTCCGCATCGAGATCATCCAGAGCATGGCGTCGCTGCAGCTCGATCTTCAGTCGATCGATGCCTGCTCGTTTCTGCACGCGCCGAAGTAGTCGGATCTACTCCCAGAACACGCCGGAGGTATCCGACTTCACGGCCGCCAGCAGCGTGCGAATGTCCTTCGCCGCCTTCGAATTCGACAGCCTGTGCCACCGCTCGTTCGTGTCGGGCCAGTAGAGCGACCAGACGAACTTGGCCGGCGAGTAGCGGAACTTCGCCACCGGGACGGTAGTCCATTCGAGATGGCTCAGAAAGCCAGCCCGCCGCTCGACCAGGAGCGCGTGGTTTTCGAGAATCTCAAACTCGTAGCGCGACTGATCAGCCACCGCCTCACTCGAGTTCTGTTTGCAAAACTCGGCGAGGGCAATTTCGGCATCAGCGCGAACGTCAAGAGGAATTGCCACACCCAATCGTAACTCATGCGGCCTCGATCCTGATGTTGCGTCGGTCTTCCGCAATTCGGAGTCAGTCAACCAGTTGCTTCGGGCTGTCATCGCTGCCCTGGCTGAAGCACCGCGACCCAGGAAGAAGCGCGCTGCGACTAAACGTGATGTGTCATCCTGAGCCTGCCGGAGGCGCCCGCGCTGCTCGCGCCTTTCACGCATGATGAGATGGCGCCGCAGGACGGCGAAGGATCTCGGAATACGAGGCGTGTGGCATATGCGTCGTAACTTGAGATCCTTCGGCGTCCTCCGCCGCCACATCTTGCAGCGCGACCGTTCGAGTACGGATGGCGGCTCCGGCAGCCTCAGGATGACACATCAAATTCACGCCCAACAACTCGCTATTGAGACAATACGATTCGCGCCGGCACTTTTCGAACGACGCGCTCGCGAGATCCCGGCAGCATTACCACGATCCCACCCTTCGGCACGCGCACGCCGCTGATTGTCACGATGACCCGCCCTCCCTGGCGCTGCGCCGAGAAATTGAGCCGGCCGTAGATCGTGCGAAGTCCGCGTACGTGAACGCCGCGCTCGAGCCATGAGTCGGGGATGCCGGCGCCGAGGACGAGCGCATCGTCTTCTTCGCGCTCGTAGGCGAGCATGTCGATGAAGGAGCGGGCGAAGTCGGAGCCGACCCAGAGGTGGGGGATGTCCCCGAGGTACGTTGGCGCGCGGTAATCCTGCGCTACGACCTCGGCCCACTGATTCCATCCGCGCGGGCGGCGGTCGTCGAGAAAGAATTGGAGGAGTTGCTGTGCGCGGTCGCGCCATCCGAGGTGGATGAACGTGCCGACCTGGCGGAGCTCGTATGGCGTGTAGTCCTTCCAATCACGGCGGCCTTCCATGCGCGAGAGCGACTCGTTCCATGCGCGCGTGAACTCGTCGATGACGTCGTCGTGCGGCAGATTGGCGAGGTCGCCGCCGGGCTCGATGCCGATCGTGGTCGACGTCGGATCGAAATCGCCGAGGTCGGCGGAGCCGGGGATGTAGTCGATGTGATGCAGCGCGATGGCGTTGCGGATCGACGCGTGAAAATCGCGGGCAAACTCATCGCGCACGATAGCGAAACGCGATGCCGCGTCGCGCTCGCCGAGTTGCTCCGCGAGCCAGGTCGCGTCTTTGAGGCCGCGCATCGCAAAGAAATCGTCCCAGTACGAATGCATCGGCTTCGCGGAGTAGCCTTCGTGGCTGATGGATGGGGGAAGGATGCCTGTGAAGGGAGTGGGGAGTGGGATGTGGGGGGTGGTAGCGGGCTCGGCGTGCGGATTTGCGACCGTTGATTCAATGCTCACCGTGCTCGTGCTCGCCGCGGATTTATCTCCCACCCCCGACCCCCCACTCCCCACCCCCCGCAGTCCATCGATGTACTTCCCTGCCGCAAACACATGCGGCCAGATCTCGCGCGCGAGCGTGAGGTCGCCGGTCAGTCTCGCGTACTCGGCGACGAGGTAGATGAATTCGCCGTGGCTGTCGTGCTCGGCCACCGGATCGGCTCCTCGGCTGTCCACGCAGCAGGGGATCTTGCCGTCTGCGAATTGATATGGCGCGAACCAGCGGATGTAGTCGCGGACGTCGTCGTCGAGCCCGAAACGCAGCAGCATCGTCGAGGCGAGAGAGCCGTCGCGGATCCAGCTCCGGCGGTAGTTGCGCGCGCCGCCGCGGATGGCCGGACCATCGCGCCCGAGGAGGTTGTAGGCGACGTTGGCGCGCGCGGTGTCGACGAGATCGCGCGCGGCGGGGATGTCGATCTGAACGTGATCGACGATCTTGCGCCAATAAGCGATCGCGCTCGCGCGCTGTTGCGCGACGTCGGCCGGAATCGCTTGTGCGTCGTGCGCGTGAAGCGGCGTGGCGATGTCGATGATGCGCTCCGCGCCGGGCGCGAGAGTGAGGTCCCACATCAGGACGGCGGAGGCGTGGCGTTGGGGATCGGTGATGGGGGGTGTGGGGGGTGGGGAGTGGGGGGTGGGATTCGCGGGAGTCGGGTGTCGGGAGTCGGGGGTCGGATCCGCGGGTGTCGTTTGTCGGGAGTCGGGGGTCGGAGATGAGGCGTCCCGATTTGACGCCAGGTTTTTCTCCGACTCCCGACCCCCGACCAGCGACTCCACCTCATCAAACGTCGACGCCCTGACCGCCGTCGGTTTCGTCAGCGGAACAACGCGCGTGTCGTCGAC
>DATLVW010000909.1:0-4387 GCA_035577085.1 Thermoanaerobaculia bacterium | reverse complement strand
CGGTTGCTGAGCCGAGCCATTCGCGACAGGGCACACAGTCACCGTCTCGGCAGAATGGATCCATCTCTGCCACCGCCCGCACGATTGCCTCCAGCTCGCCAAGGCGTTCCGCGACCGCGGCTCTCAGCTGGGCGTAGCTCAGCTCGGCCTCTGTGAACGTCTGGTCTTCGGCGACAGGCAGTGGGAACATCCGGTCGCATTGCACGACCGGGCTACCATATCGTTCCTCGACGCGCAGACAGGCCACTCGCAGGCACTCGCCGAAGGTGTGGTAGAACGCGTAGTGAAACGGTGGCGTTCCGTGCAAGATCTCGTGTCGCCACAGCGTACCGCCGCAGTGCTCAAGCTCGATGGTGACGGTCGTGCTGTTCTCCAGCGTGAGGGTGTACCGCTGGACGTTCACGGTTGCTCCAAGAACGTCGCGATGCATCCGAGGTACTTGGCAGCCTTTGTCACGAAGTCATCACCCGCAGGTTCGCCGATGCCGCGCTCGATGTCAGAGACGCGAACGACGGTTTCGCCGGTAGCTTCCGCAAGGTCTCCCATGCTCTTGCGGCAAAACTTCCGCAGCGCGCGCAGTCTTCTTCCAAGGCGGCGTTGTGGATCGTCGTAACGCTCGAATTCCCTCACGGACTCATCCAGCTCCTGTTCTGCGTCGATACAGAAACCTGACAGCACTGCATACACAGCGGCATCAGTGACCGCCCTGAGCCTCGCGTCATCTCCAGCGATTGCCGGCTCCTCAGGGTTCAGCAAGGGTGCCTTCTCCAGCTCGCGTTCACGCTGCGCTGGCCAGCTTCCGCCACATAGCCCGCACTTAACTGCCATGCTTCCCTTCCAATGCCCTCAGCGCGGCAATCGTATCCCGTAGGGGTACAGCACGCGGGCACTCGCGGACCTTCGGGCCATGCTCGTCACAGAATCGGGGCATGTCCAGACGCGTGGCGGCTTCGGCGAGGGCGCGTAGGCGCGTCAATTCATCCGAAGGCTGACGGCACCTCACGGAGCAGTGTGGCGCTGGGTCCGGTGAGATGGTCGTTCCGCGGCATTGATCACAAAAGTAGTAGCATTCGATGTAGTGTTCGCCGTTCTGCTCCACCCAGGCTTCTTGGATACACGTAATCACTTCGTCTCCAGCGCGCCAAGGGCATCGGCATACGAAACGAGTTCAGCGCAGTGCTCCACGAAGTCGCCAATGTCGCGCGCTCTGTCTTCGGCATGCTGCTGGCAGTAGACACGCAGGCCGTGCTCGGTGTCGCTGAAGTCCCAGATGCCTTTGTTGAGACAAGGCCCGTATGCGCATACCGGCAAGTTTTCGATCACGGCTCGCAGGCGGGTGTTCTCTTCACGCAAAGACTGCGTTCTTTCGCACACCGGACACGAGTCTTCCCAGTGCTCGAATCCACACGCGAAACACACGCCTTTAGACTGGGGTCCCGGCATCTTCATGTTGCCTCAAGCTTCTTGAGCTGTGCTTCGATCTCCTGCTTGCGTTCCTGCAGGAATCGAACGGCTTCCGTCGCCTCTTGCCGCACCAAAGGTTCCTCTTCGCGGTAATACACTCGATCCCAGTGCGCCCGCGCTTGGAGTAGCTCGCGCTCAACGCCGCGCAGAGCCCGATACGCTTCCACGATTGCCGCAAGCCTCACATTCTTCTCGAGGAGCGCAGCGTTCTCGGCAATGATCCGCTTGGTAGACCTCATCGTCAAAGCCACTCTCTCGGCGCATACCTGGCAGGATGGCACCACGCCTGGAAGCTCTGCGTTGCAACTAAAGCAGCGGATCACTGATTTTCCTCCAGCTCATCCAGCGCAGCCACCAGCTCATCAAACGCGTGCCGGTTGATCACCAGCAAAGCGCGAATGGCATCACGTGGCTCACAGAACCAGCGGGCCTTGGCCACGATCGTACACAGTCGCTTGTTCTCTGCCTGAAGCTCGTCGTACTTCGCTTTCAGTTCATCGTACTGCTGCTGAACAATCGCCCATCCTGCGGAGCCCAGCCGCGACACGTGCAGCGGCTTCTGCTCGACGACTTGCGCGATGACGAACCCACCGTCGATGCCGTAGCGCTCCAGACCAAATCGGTATGCATCGTTCTGATCAGCGCCCGCATAATGCACGCCGTCCAGGTAGCAAATCCACTTGCCTGCAAGCGCGTCATCGAGCAGGAATCCAGGAAGGTCCACGAGAAACCGCTCCCACTGCGCGCGGATCTTGTCGTCGAGGCTAATCATGCGGGCACGATGGACTTCTCTGGATCGGTGATGCGCTCGAACCGCCGCACGCAGCCGGATCGCCTAAAACACGACTCGGATTGTGTGCCCACAAATGGTTGCCCGTTCTCCGGATCCACCCACACTTCAAAATCTTTCTCGTCTCGCGCGAGAAAGTCGAAACCCTCGCTCCCCTCTTCGGTCTTCACGGACGTGTAGATCACCACGCGGCGATCGCCTTCGTGCTTCAAGCAAGCGACGCCCAAAACCACGTACGCGTGTCCCTTGTAGTGACGGTACCATCCTCTTGAAACGGTCATGATCCCTCCATGGGTTCGTAAACGCGAACGTCGACGTGTTGGAACATTGCGTCACCAAGGTAGTGCTCGATCAGCGGGCGCACATCAGACCAAGCTAAACCGCCACGGCCGCAGCCAAGCGCGGGCACTGCAATCGACTGCACTCCGTCGTCCATGACGCGATACGCAAGCCTACCGAGCCCCTCGCGAATCCATTGCAGCCTGGACGGATCGCGAAAGTCGCCTTTCGTGGCCAGGTTGTAGATGCGTCGACCGTCTGCGAGGCGATGGTAGAAAATCTCTCCGGGCAGAAGCTTTTCCGGGGCGTGCGTGCACCTGTATCGATACGCCTCATAGTTCGACGGGAACCTGAGCTTGAACATCGCAGCGATCCCGGCGCCCATTACCCCCACGCAATTGACGCAATTGACGAGGCTGTCCGCCGTGTCGTTCAGTAGGTCCCCGCGTTGCCACGTGATGCTCATCGCCGGCTAAGACCTTGCTCAATCGCGTTCTTGATCCGCTCGACCGTCTCGCTGTACGTGGTTGGGTCCAGCAACTTCTCGACGGCATCGGCGATCATCTTGCGGACCACCTCGCGTACACGGGTATCGTTCGCCAGCATCTCGCTGGAGATCTCTCGGGCAATGGTACCAAGCGCTTGCTTGAATGCCGACTCCAGCAGGCTTTCGGGAGGGTGGTTGCTATAGCCGTCCTTCTTCTGGGTTAGCAGATAGTTCAGCGCGTTCTGGATCAACGCCTCACGCTTTTCGCTGGTGAGCGAGGCCATGACAGCCTCGCTGACGATGGCCTTAATCGTGTCGGTTTCGAGCTTGATGTCCATTACGACTTCTCCGCCACTGCCTTCGCCATCGTCCCTAACGACTCCGCGATGCTGGCCAAGCTCTTGGCATGGTCGCGGGCGATCGCCTGCATCTCCTCCCGATGCTTTTTCGTGTGGCGGACATCCTGCATCCATGCCTGGTGCTGCTCCTCGCGAATGCGTAGGACTTGCTCGACGTCTCGCTCCATGAGCGAGATGCGTTTGTCCTCGCGTGCATCGTGGCGATCTAGCACGGTGAGTTGACGGGCTTGCTCGAGGTTCGTTTCGGTCTTGTTCTCTTCGGTCATGGTCTACTCCTTCGGTTGTCGTTGCCAGCCGATCTCAGCGAGGTCCTGGCGGATGGCTTTCAGTGCTGTCAGAAAGTCGCGGCTGAACCCAGCGAGCGGCGTCTCTGCGAACTGCACGAACGCTCGTTCGAGCCGCTCGATGCGTTTCTCGGCCATCGCCTTCTGAGCGGCATCCAGCATAAGCTTACGCACGCGACTCGCTTCCGCGTTCGGATCGAGGCCTGATGCTGCTACGTCCGCAAGAATTTCCTCGTCGCTCATCGACTCGGGGTCAGTGATTTCGGCCGTGGCGCTGTGTTTGGCGAGGTCTTGGCGGATGGCATCCAGCCGCTCTTGCCACGGTCCCGCGAGGTGCGCGGGGTCGGCTGCGACCTGGTTGATCAGGTCGATGACTGCATCACCTAGATCCACAAGGGCTTGCTCCGAGCGCTCCACTCTTGCCAGCATCTTCACCTGCGCTGCCTCAATTCGGGCGCACTGTTCGGCCAGCTGAATGATGAGGTCGCCGATCGGCTGGTCCACGCTTTCGTACAGCAGCTCCACCCTCGCGAGCTTTTTCTCGAGGGCGGCAAGCTTATCTGCAATGCCGCACAGGATGTCCTTCAGCGGAAGTTGCAACTCGTCGCTTGGCTTCGAGCGCTCGGTGGGCTTCTCGGGAGCGTCGGGGCGGTCTTCGACAATCGACCATCGAAAGCCACAACCTTCGCAGAAGTACCGGTCCAGTTTCGTTGCGACGCTTGCG
>DATLVW010000908.1:0-7583 GCA_035577085.1 Thermoanaerobaculia bacterium | reverse complement strand
TAGGTGACGAGCAGCGAACCGTTGTTCATGCCATTGACGACGTCCGCGTGCGGCGAAGAGGTCCTGGAGAAGTCGATGGTCTGGCTCGTGATCGAGGACGGCAGTAGTGTCGTCAGCGATGCCGCGACACCGGGAAAGTCGAAATCCACCGGGCTGTCCGCCACGAAGAGCGCGCTTTTCGACCATGCACCACTGGGCGTACCCCGCGACGTGATCTTGCCGATGACCAGCGACGCTTCCTGAGGAGTGCGAACCGGAATGCGGCCCACCGGGATGTCCGCGATGCCGTCGCCATTGAAGTCTGTGAACCAATCATCCGACGCCGTCTTCATGTAGAGCGTCGGAACGAGCTTCGTCGGCACGAAGTCCACCGAGGCCAGGCCGAGATAGTTGCGCGGATCCATGCTGGCGTCGCCAAGAAGAAGTGCCGCACTCGGTGGGTGTTTCCAACCGGCGGCGGCACGGAAGAAGGAACGGATCGCCTCCGGAGAGCGAATCCCGAAATTGAATTCGTCGTAAAGGTCGTCGACGTCGACGACCGCGGTGCTGATTCCCTGGCTGTCCCGCAAGGCCTTCAACGTCGCGGCGGCGCCGAGGAAAGAACCGTGGCTGATGATGAAGAAGGCCGGACTCTTTGGGTTGTTGCTGCTTGCGCTCCACGACGATGGCGCGTTCGCGGCCAGCTCTCCATGCCCAAGCAAACGCGTGCCGTCGATGGCGAGCACTGTGCGCATACCACCGGCCAGCGTCGAGAACGTAGCCGCGAAACCGCCCTGCGGATCGGCAGCGACCGTGGCCTGGAGCTCGGTCGGGTGCCGCGGATCTGTGACGTCGAAGGCACGGACTGTCTTTGCGCCGAAACCACCGATCGTCACGGATCTGCCGCCGGGGAGACTCACATCGAGCGCTCCGTTATCGGCGCGGAGAAGATGCTGATACGTGAGCCGGGACTTCGCCATGCCGCTGATGTCGTCGTCGCCGTTCAGCGACGTGAGCGTGACAGCGTTCAAGCCCGAAACCAGCCACGACTGCGGAACCTGGAACGTGAATGTAGGCTGCTCGGTGTTCTGCAGGACAACGGTGCTCAGGTCATGCCCGTTGATCGCGACGGCGATACGGTGCTCCATGAGAGAACCGCCCTGAATGACGAGGTCGAGCGTGGCGTTGCCGCCATACGCCGGGTCGAAATTTCCGACCCTCAGCGGCTCGGTAGCCGTCCAGTCGCCGATCACCTCTCCGAAAAAGTTATCAGCCTCACCGTTCGTCGTCAGCGCCGCAAAGAAGCCGCTTCGTTCGATCCTCTCGTAGAGGAACGAAACGTTGCCGGTGATCGGATCACCACCCTTGATCTTTGATGTGGTCACCCGCGGCTCGCTCCCCTTCTTCGGGCGGAGCCAGTACGTGCGCGCGCCGGTGGAGACCGAATCGAGCGGGTAGCCGTAAAACTCGATGGCGTCGTTCGGATCGAACTTACCGTCGCCGCCATCGTCGACGATGATCGACTGCTCGTTACCGAGCATGTAGAGCGAAAGCGCGTGGGCATCAGGACCCGGATCAAAACCAGCGGCCGTCATGGCGGAGCGCGTCAGGCGGTACCAGCCTTCCTGACTCACAAAAATCTTGAGGCCGTTCTCGGAAGCCAGATCACGTTGTTGCGCGTATTGCGTCGCAGAAGCAGGCTCCTGCGCGGTGGCGTGCGCCGCGCCGAAACCGTCCGGCGTGGTGAACTCACTACCCCCGGAGCCGAGCCCTGTAAGCATGGTATTCGGCATGACGGAAACCCGACCCGAGACGGGAGAGACGGGGCCGAACATCGTGTGCCGTCCGGCAGTATCGATGTCCTCGAGCCAATACTGTGCAAACGTCCCCTCGTCCAGTTTGTCGCTGAACCGGTAAACATTCCCGGCCTTGGAGTCGTGTTTCGCCGCTCCGAGCATCGTGCCGGCGATGAGATGCTGATTGATCTTCGTCCGCTGTCCGGAGACCTCACGATAGACATTGAAGCCGGCATTGCCGTCCTCGCAGTTCATCTGCCATGAGATCAGAACGTTCGTTTTGTCTTGCGTGACGCTGAAGTCGCGCAGTTGGGACTGAGCGAACGCCGAAGCCGTGCACACAAGCGCAAGGGCGACGGGAACGATGACCAAACGGATGAAACGAAGAGATGCTTGCTTCACACCCAGGCTCCTTAGTTGAACGGCACGAAGGGAGGCGGGCCGTTTGGTCCGCCTCCCCTTGAGTGAAGAGCTGCTAGGGCCGAAGTTTCATCGACGGATCGCCGAAGAGGATCCACGTACGGCGGACGTCGCTGTCGGTCGTGACGAGCTTCGCTTTCAGGATGGCGTCGCCAATCGTGATCGAGGTACTGCCGAAGATCTGCCGGTACAGCTCGAGGTTCACCTTCAACTGTTCATCCGGCGAAGTCAGCGCCGATGACGACCAGACGCCGATCGCGCCGCCGTTCGCATTCTTGAGCAGCGCCTCGGCAAGGCTCTCGGTGTAGACATCGTGGAAGTAGCCGTTGAGGCAGTTCATCGTCACGACGAACGGCAGCTTGTCGCCGTTCGCGAGCGCGGCGGCGGCGGTTGACGTGAAGACGTAATCGCTCCAGATCTCGACGGAGCCATGACCCAGATAGTTTGTGAGCAGGTTGCCATTCGTAAAGGCGTTCACAACCGCTGTGGACGGGTCGCTGAGCGATGCAAACGACAGGCGGTTCGTCTGGTACGGGGGCCCAACGAGCTGGGCGAGTTGATCGCTGCCCTGCTCGAACGGTACGCCGTTGACGCGGTCGGAGATCAACGTGACCGTCGACGCCCACGGGCCGGACGGAGGTGTGGTGGTGCGGCGAACGAGCTTGCTGATCACAGCGTTGGCCTCGTCAGCCGTTCGCACCGGAATACGCCCGACCGGGATCACGGCAGTGGCGGTACCGCTGAAGTCCGTGAACCAATCGTCGGAAGCCGTCTTGAGGTACTGCGTCGGCACCAACTTGGTCGGAACGAAATCGAAGGCACCCATTCCGAGATAATTGCGAGGATCGAAACTGGCGTCGCCGAGGAGCACAACCCACTTCGGATGGCTCGTCCACGATGTGTTGGCGCGCTGCAGGAACGAGCGGATGGCCTCGGGGCCATGCACGCCGTAAGAGAATTCGTCGTAGACATTCTGCACATCGACAACGACTGTCTTGATGCCCTGCGCGGCACGCGCCGATTGCAGTGAAGCTGCGGCCGTGGCGAATGCGTGGTTCGTGATGATGACCAGATCCGCAGCGTTCGTGGCTGCGTTCAGCGTGGAAACTTCGTTGAGCGCGACCTGAGCCGGCGGCAGGACGCGGTCATCGGCAAACGCAAGCAGCGTCCTGGTGCCCGTTCCTCCGGTCGTGAATGCCGCGGAGCTGGTGCCGTCGGCGGCCTGGGTGATGGTGGTACCAACCAGCGTCGGATTCTGAGGGTCTGTCAGGTCGACTACGCGAATCGTGTTCTTCGTGAAGCCGGTCACAGTGATGGCCGACGATGCGGGAGCGGTGAATTCCAGTGCATCGGTGTCGGCGCGATAGGTGTGTGGATACGAGAGGTGAACCGTCTCGAGGGCGCTGAAGTCGTCGTCGCCACCCATCGCCGTGAGGGTGAGCGTGTTCTCACCGTTTACCAGAGCAGACAGCGGAACGTTCAGGTCTGCGACCATCCGCGCCTGACCGTTGTAGCGGATCAGGCCGAGGTCGGTACCGTTAATGTTTGCGTCGACGATGTGGCTGAACGGATCGCTGTTGGCGCCCTGCAGCACGATCCGCACGGTGGCGTTACCACCTTGAGGATCGAGATTCGAGACCGTCAGCGAATTCGTGACTGGATACGTGGTGACGAACGCACCAAAGAAGTTCTCCCTGTCGCCGTTGTTCGTCAGTGCCGCAAAGAAGCCGGTTCTCTCGGTGCGGTCGAAGCCGTACGTGAAGTTCGCCGGTGCGCTGCTGCCGCCGCTCACCTTTGAGGCGCTCTTGACGCGAAGCCCGCTGCCGGTCTTCGTCGTCAGGTAGTAGACATGGCCGCCGGTGTTTGGTGTATCGATGCCCGTGCCGTAGAACTCGATCGTGTCCGTCGCGCCAAACGAGCCGTTCGGCACGAGGATCGGCACCTCGATGCCATCCGCGAAGAGCGCAAGGTTCCGGCTGTTCGTTCCCGGATCGAATCCTGCAGCCACAAGGTCGCTCTTCTTGATCTGATACCAGCCGGGCTGGGTCACGATCAGCTTCGCCGCCGGCGAACCGGCGAGAGTCCACTGCTGACTGAGGCGCTGCGAGTCGGGCGCGGTAGGCGCCGGCGCGACGACGCCCATGCCGGGTGCGGTCGTAAAGATGCCGCCGACAGAGCCGAGCGTCGGATCGGGATCGGTGGTAACCGCAGATGTAGTACCGGTCGGAGCGGCGACCGGTGAGACCGGCCCGTGCATCGTATGGACGCCTTTGAGATCGACGTCCTCGATGTAGTACTGGAAGAACTGCAGATCCTTGGCGGCGCGGTCGACGAAGCGATAGCTGCGATTCGTTTTCGCCGCGATCCCCTTGCCGGTGAAGAGCGCCGAGCCGGGAATGATGTTCGGGCTGATCTTCTCGCGGGTCCCATTCGCCGACTCACGCCAGATATAGAAGCCGAGGTTGTCGGCCTCGAACGTCGTCTTCCACGTCAGCGTGACGCCGTTGCGATCCTGCTTGCCGTCCATGGTCAGAATCTTGACCACGGTGGGTGCAAGGATGCTCACGGTATCTGCGCTCGAATCATTCGAAGGATTGGTATCGGTCTCGTTGTACGTCGCGGCAGCGCTGTCGACGATCTGCGTCTGCACGGCGTTCACTGTGCCGTGGATGGTGATCGTGCCCGGCGTAACGTAGCCGGAGCCAGGGTTCGAGATGGTGAATCCGGTGATCACACCGTTGGTGAGGATGGCGGTAGCCACGGCGCCCGTTCCAGCGCCCGAGAAGACGACCGTCGGGGGCGTCGTGCCATACCCGCTGCCGCCGTTGACGATCGTGATTCCTGTGATCTGGCCACCCGAAACGGTTGGATACACGCTGGCGCCGCTTCCGGTGCCGCCGACGAGCGTCAGGCCGGTGCTCGGCATCAGGTTACCGACCGTGCAGGTCAGCGTCGTGTTGCCGCTGCTGGGCGCGCACGTTCCATTGAGGTTGCTTTCGCTGAAGCCGGTATATGTGAAGCCGCTCGGAATCGTGTCGGTGATGACGACATTCGATCCCATCGATGGGCCGCCATTACCGACGTTGATGATCCAGTCCATCGATTGCGGCGTGGGTGGATTGCCCGGATTGATGAAGTGAGGGCCGTAGGCGTTGGCCGTGTCGTTGACGACAACCTGCACGTCGATCTGGCGCTGGATCGTTACGGACGTGGACTTCGAATTGTTCGTGGCGACGGAGTCGGTATCGCCGGCTCCGACGGCAACCGTCGCGGTATCGGTGGCGACGGTTCCGTCCACGGTGGTCGGATCCGTTGCGAGAACCAGCGTGAAGCTTCCCGTAGAGGTGTTCGCGTTGAGATGAACGCCCGAGTTCGTGGTGCAGGTGATCGCACCGGTGCCTCCGACTGCGGGAGTGGTGCAGCTCCAACCGGCAGGCGGTGTCATCGACACGAATGTCGTGTTGGCGGGGACTGACTGCGAGAACGTCACGGTGGCGGTCGTGGCGTTGCCGCTGACGTTCGAGACGATCTGCGTCAGCGTCAGATTCCGTCCCGCGGACACGGGCGATGGCGATGCGATGTCGCTCGTCACTTCCAGATCGAGGGTGCAACTGATGTGTAGTGTCGCGGCGCTGCTGGTGGTGAGACATCCGCTCAGCAGGGCGCCGCTGGCAGCGATGACGCGATATTGATGCCCGTCAACATCCGGGGCGGTACCCGCAGTGACAGTGTGGGAGCTCGTCGTCGCACCTGCAATGTTGGTCCAGGTGATGCCATCGCTCGAATCCTGCCACTGGAATGAATTGGCACCGCTGAACACGGCGCTGAATGTCACGGACGCTCCGGAGCAGGCAGTCTTCGATGACGTATCGGTGGTAATCGATGGTGCGGAGTTGACGGTAACGCTCTTCGTCTGCGTGGCCGTGCACGTTCCCGAAGTCAGGATGACCTGAAGCCCGACCGGTCCGGAGCTGGCGGCGGTATAGATGATGCCGCGGCCGAGGACGGCCTGCGTGGTGGCGGCTGTCGTGCTGCTGCCTGTGATGACCACGGTCGGTGCGGATGTGTAGCCGCTGCCTGGATTGACGATCGTGATCGCGGTGATCACGCCGCCGGAAACCGTGGCGGTCGCCGTGGCGCCGACTCCGCCACCGCCGCCTGTGAAGCTGATCGTCGGTGTCGTGTAGCCGGTGCCGCCGCTGCCGATCGCGACGCGGTCGACTGTGCCGGTATTGAAGTTCGTGATCGTGCCGTTGGTAATGGACCAGCTATACGTGGTCGACGGCAGGATGCCGATTGAGGCAACGTTGCCTGTCGAACTGGCGCAGACCGCAGGGGCCGTGATGGGCGGGGCCGTGTCGCAGACCTGGACGTTCTCTGCCGGGGTGGCCAGATAGTCGAAGATGAGCGAAGGAATCGATGAGCTCACCAGAACCTCGTTGTCGTAGCTGCCTGTTGCCACGTTGGCGGCAACGAGTGCGTTGAACTGGAGAGTCAGGGTGCTGTTGGGCGCGATATTGAACGCAACGCCGCACCAGATGGGTGAAGACGACGTGCTACCCGAGCAGGAAGGATCGGCGGCAGCGACGTTATTGATCTTTGTCGTTCCGTTGATGTAGGTGAATCCGCTCGGCAGGTTGTCGGTGATCTTGACGCTGGTCGCTGTGGTCGAAGGCAGCGGGTTCTGCACGGTGATGACGTACGTCGCGACGTCGGACCCGCTGTTGGTCACCTGAGGTGTATTCGTGATCTTCGCCGGGCTGAGGGCACCGAACGTGGTGATCGCCGTGTCGGACGCATTTCTGGTGTTCGCTGCCGTGCCGTCGCTGATGGTCGCCGCATTGGTGTAGGTGCCGGCAGCGTTGGGATAGGCAAGGAATTCACGGGAGCCGGTTGCTCCGTTCGTGAGAGACGTCGCAATCGACGCAGTTGCTGTCGCGCTGCCGGATGAGAAGGAAACGGCCGGAGCGGAGGTATACCCGTGGCCTGCGTTGGTAATCGTGATGGAGGTGACGATGCCACCCGAGATCGTTGCCGTTGCCGCCGCGCCGGCGCCACCGCCACCTGTGAAAATGACAGTGGGTGCCGATCCATACCCCGATCCACCCGCGGTGACGGCTACGTTCGAAACGATGTTACTCAGATCCCAGACGATGTTTCCGTTGGCACCAACTACCGGTGAGGAGGTCGGATTGAGAGCGCCGGTCGGAACGCCTGCATAAAGAAGGTTCGCGGGGAGGAAGTCTGTCAGGGTCAGGCCGGTGCCGGCCGCCCCGGTGTTGGCGTAGCTGATCGTGTAGTGCTCGGTGGTGATGACATTCGCTCCGATCGCACCGCTGACGGCCGTGCTGAGAGTGATGGTCGTGCCGCTGATACCAGTGATCTGCG
>DATLVW010000907.1:0-22051 GCA_035577085.1 Thermoanaerobaculia bacterium | reverse complement strand
GTTTTCCCGAGTCGGCTTAATGATCGAATGACTTATCAAGCGAGTGTCTTCACTCTGCACGGGGGCAAGAAGTACGTCCCAAGTCTCAGAAGACATTATCTCGGAAACACAATCCCGGAACCGATCAGCATCGCCGAGCTGGATGACGATGAGCAAGCTCCACTTATCAAGCGCTTCTCGATCCCCAAGTGCGCCAAGAAACCGATCCTTGAGGAGCTCTTCAAGCTCGGCATCCACGAGGGCACGCTCTTCCCTGAGGTCGATCGCCAAAAATCGTATTTAAAGACGCTGTGGTGGTTCCCTGACAAGACTTCGACCGAGGGCGACGGCGCCTAGCCCATGACAGTAAGTAGTCCCGCCAACTTTTGGCAACTAAACCACGCGGTCAGAGAAAGAGGATGCGATGACTTCTAGCACAACGACCTCTGCGGACGAGCAAACTAGGGGGCTATACGACGTCGTGATCGTCGGCGGCGGTATAGCAGGTCTGTATGCAGCGTATCGTTTGCGTCAAGTGTGGGAGTCAGGCGACGCCAAGACGCGCAAAACGGTTAAAGACCGCCTTAATGTGAAGGGTAAGAAACTTCGCGTGGCCATTCTCGAAGAGAACCCTCTTGAGCTCGGAGGCCGTGTTCGCGCGGTCAAATTGCCGTTTCCCGGCGGAGCGGTGACCGCTGAGGTGGGACCGATGAGGTTTACAACCCGTCAGAAGCTCGTGCGCCGGCTCCTTAACGATCTCAAAATCGGAACAATGCCATTCAAAGGCGATGGTTTTGATACGAGTTACTTCCTCCGAGGAAAACATTTTCGGGATGCCGACGTCAAGCAAGGCAAGTCGCCATACAGCCTACAAAACACATCTGACCGTCCGGAACAGAACAAACACTTGGAAGAGTTAGTGCAGATGGTGTTCGACAGCACTGTGGCAGAACTGTCAATCGATTCTGATTCCTATTTCGACGATGGTTCGGTCTTTGCGAAAAAGCATTATATAGCACACCCAACTCGTCGGGCACTGACGGATATTCTGAAAACGGAGAGCGACCGTAAAGCGGTCGCAAGAGCAAAAAGGCAGCTGGACACCGACTATCTTTCTACGCTGCGAGCGCTGGAGAAACTCCGAGACAAAGCCTTGCGAGAGACGCTAACCCATAGAGAATGGTTGGAGATCCAGGACCACTGTCTGCTGCGCGGCAAAATACATCTCAGAGATATTGGACTCTGGAACCTTCTACACCACTATCTGAGTCCAGACGGAGCCAAACTGGTCGAGGATGGGTTTGGCTACGAATCGGTCCTCGGCAATTGGAATCTCTCGGACGCCATTCCGTGGTTCATCGACGACTTCAGCTTAGGGCAATCGTATGAAGCGGTGGAAAAAGGCTTCGGCGACCTGATCGTGCGACTTAAGGCGGCTTTGACGGACTCGGAAGAACTGAAGAAACACCCCACATTTACCTGTGAGATATACCTCAACACACGTGTGCGGGAGATCGGGTTTGACTTGGGGGCAGACATCTACAGCGTGCTCGCCACCACGACAGCGTTGCGTTACGAACATCAAAATGACGATGACCGTGTGGCCGCATCCGAAGAGTCAGACGCGGTAAAGAAAGCCAAAGAACTGACATGGTGGCAATTCAGCGCGCGGGCCGTCATACTTGCCATTCCCAAAGAACCGCTGTCTAAACTGCACGTCGATGATCTGTTAAGCGACTGGCCTTCCGATGATGGCAAACCAACGAAAGAGTTAAATCGAGTACACAAGTTAAATCGGGTACACAAGAGGAAGTGGCTGGGGGATCTCGATACAGTGCGGGCACATCGATTGGCCAAACTGGTGCAGGCATTTCGCACTCCCTGGTGGCGGTCTCCCGAACGCGCAAAGGGAGCGGGCGAACTAATCATCACCGACTTGCCTTTACGCCAAATCTATTACTGGGATCAAGAGTGGCTCGAAAAGAGGGGTCGGTACGAGTTCTATGTGAAGGGCAACGTCACGACTGACGCTCCTGTAAGACAACCGGACATCGGTGGCATTATCGTGGCGTACCTTGACGGTCATTACGTCTCTTACTGGCGGTTCATCACGACGGTCCAGCGACTCAATGCCCGCCTGGACGCGTATCGTGAGGACGAAGACGGATCGATCGAACCGAGGGAGACTGACGAAGAGAAGATAATCAAGAGAATCAAATGCGCTGAGACCGCCGAAGAGAAGAGAATCAAATGCTTCGGCGATCGAATTTGGGGCTGGTCGGATCGGCCCGAGGTATCTCCGAGGAGATGGGAGGACGATAGCAAGGAGGGTAACGTCGCGAGAATGAGGGAGTTTTATGGACGGTTGAAGGAAGAAGAGCCGTTAAAGCCCTGGACTGACGAGGAGCGGGTTCGATATTTGTATTTTCGGAAACACGGCCTGTTTGCACGCGCGTCCGACAAGATGACGCACATACTCAGAGACCTGCACGGGTCTCTCAAGAACGGACACAAGGTCACGCCCGAACCGCCCGTCGTGGGTGCCTATATGTTCTGGGACAATTTCGGAGATGAGCCTATACCAGAGGCAGGCTGGCACACGTGGGAGCCAGGCGCGAACTCGGAACTGACTATGGAGGAGATGGCGCAGCCTTTCCCCGACGGACACGGCAATCAAGGGAAGCACAGAGTGTTCGTTTGTGGCGAGGCGTACTCGAGTGAGCAGGGCTGGATTGAGGGTGCTCTGAAGTCGGTAGAGAGACTAATAGACAAGCTTGATGTGAGGCTTGCGGGCGATGTATGTAAACACGTTGGTGTTTGCAAAAAGGGGCACGTTCACCCTGAGCCGTAGCCGGCCCCCGGCCACCTCGGCAAGAAAACTGGATCAACGCGGAGGGCGCCTGGAGAACTTAGGCCCGTAACTCGACGATCATTTCGATTTCCACGGCGAAGTTAAGAGGGATGGTCATGCCTACGGCGCTTCGTGCGTGTTTGCCGGCCTCGCCGAAGACGCTGATGAGAAGGTCGCTGCAGCCGTCGATCACGGATGGCGTCTGATCAAAGCCGGGGGCGACGTTCACCATGCCGAAGACCTTCACAATCCGGGCGATGAGGTCGATTGAGCCGGCGAGCGACTGCACGGCCCGGAGGCAGTTGATCGTGCAGAGCCGCGCGGCTTCCTGCGCCTCTTCGATCGTCAGGTCGCTACCCACCTTTCCCTTGATCGAACGATCATCGAGCACCGGAACCTGGCCTGAGGTGTAGACCAGGTTGCCGCTGCGGGTCGCGTGAAGCAGTCGTCCCGCGTCGAGGTTTAGTGGTGCAAGCGTGTATCCCTGATCAGCGAGCTGTTTTTCGAAAGACACGATTCATCCCCTCCCTCAGAAATAGCGATGCGGCGTTGGTTTTCTCACCGAGGCCGGGACGCTAAGATCGCGTCGTGATCTTACCCGACCTCTGCAACAGCAAGAAAAACGCTCGGGGCTCTTCCCGTGCACTCTGATATTCTTCGTGCGTGCCACCTCGAAAGTCCGCTGCTCGTGCGTCGCGCTCGACCCAGGGAAACCGGCATCAACGCCGGCCGGCGATGGCGCTCTCACGTACTAGCGGATGCCAGCGATGAAGGCTGTGCACTCCAAAGTAACCCCGACGGAGGATGAAGCAAGATGGCATCTCTCTCGATCAACCTGATTCCGGCGGAGATTCTCAGCCGTTTCAACGCCGATCAAATCGTCCTGATTTGCAACGAACAACTGGAAGGGAAAGTCTTCGGAACCACCACCTTCGATCCATCGTCGCTTCAGGAAATAGACGGATTGGAATCGCTCTCAGAGCTCCGTCAGCGTGAGAAGGTCTACTCGATTACTGCCACGATCATGCAGTTGACACCGCTCATGATCGACAAGGCGGCCAGAGAATTCGAGCACCGGTTTCGAATCATCTCTGAACTGGATGCGCTCCTGCAGCACGAAGAAAAGGTGTACGTCGTCTACGCCGTCACCCACTTCAATCACAAGCCGTTCGAGGAACTGACCATCTTCATCGGCGGCGACTGCTACCGCACCGGCAGCGAGATTCGGGACCTCGAGACCGTTCTGAGCCGGACAAAGAACCTCGCCCAGGCCATGATCCGCAAAGCCGTGCTGGTCTTCCCGGACATTCTAACTTTACACGGCGGGAAGAAGGGTGAATGGGTCATTGTGGACCGGGCCGGGAGGAAAATCGACGGTATTTCCGAGGAAGCGATTGTGGCATTGGGCACGCTGATCATTCCCAAGGGAATCGCGTTCTTGAATGGATACAAAGAAAAAGTCGCTATTGAGAAAGGCATTTACCGCTCCTTCCCATCGCGAAACTTCATGCGTCCGGATACAGCGTCGCCTGACGTGCTGTCCGGACCGAACTGGAAGGCCATGTGCGATGTATGGGCGAAGCGCGGTATCGATCTTTCGCTCGTAACCTGCCTGCCCGAACCTCGGGGCGGCCCACGCGTGACGTCCGCCTATCCGACCGGATATGGCGTCGTGGCCACCGCGCTCAAGCTGGTCAGCTATCGATTCGAGGACCGGGATAGAGCAGGGATACAGTTTCTCCTGGAAGCACTGGGCGGTGTTGGTCAGGCCACGGTCGAGGCGCTGATCAAAGAGAAAGGGATCTCTCCCAATCAGATTACTGCCTTCGACAAGTCTGCCGAGGTCTGCAAACAGGTATCCGACAAATACGGGATCAAGGCCAGGGCGATGACCCACGAAGATTTCTACAAGGGTCTTGACAACAGCCAGAGCTACGACGTCTGGATCAATAACGGCGAAGGCGATAACACCCGTCCCGAGCACGTGCAAAAGCTTCTCGACTGCGGAGTGCGGCTCTTTTGCGGTGCGGCCAACAATTTCCTGAAGCTCAGGGACAGCGAGGAGAGCAGCAAGGAGAACCTGAAGATCGAATCACTGCAAAAGATTTTCCACGCAGGTGGTTGGGCCTGGCCGGATGAAGCCGCAAGCGGCGGCGGCTGGACGCTGGCAGTCATTGACGTGCTCACCCGGGCAAAAGGCGAACAATCCAACGCCCCGGGGGTGAAAGAGCAGATCCTGAAGACGATCATCTCCCGGAACGAAAAGCTCGTGGACGACGTCGTCCTGGGCGTGACGAATGGCAGCGGAGCGAACGGGGAAACCGTGTGGAAAAGGGTTGAGCAGCTCATCAATGCCCGGGTTCAATCGACACTCGAGACGAGTTTTCCCGTGGGCGAGATCCTGGAGAAGGCCGACGTGACACAGTGGAGCCTGACATGATCCTTCGGACAGAGGAGACGCAACGGAACGCGCGCCGCCGATCCTGCGTTCTGTAAGGCGGTGAACCGATGAACGAACCGACTCCCAACGATTACAAGCACGATGAGATCGAAGCCAAGTGGCAACAGCGCTGGGCCGAGAGCGGAATCGATCGATCCGATATCGATCGTACGCGCCCGAAGCATTACGCGTTGACGATGCTCCCCTACCCCTCGGGCGATCTGCACATGGGGCACTGGTACTCGATGGCACCGCCCGATGCCCGCGCGCGCTTCATGCGCATGCGCGGCTACAACGTCCTTTTTCCGATGGGGTTCGATGCCTTCGGGCTGCCCGCGGAGAACGCGGCCATCAAGAACAACATCCATCCGAAAGAGTGGACCTACCGCAACATCGAGCGGATGCGCAGACAGCTCCGCTCAATGGGAGCGATGTTCGACTGGCGCCGGGAAATGGTTTCTGCTGATCCAAAGTATTACCGCTGGACGCAGTGGCTATTCCTGAAGCTGTTCCATGGCGACCTCGCTTACCGCAAGAGCGCGGCGGTGGACTGGTGCCCGAGCTGCAATACGACACTGGCGCGCGAACAGGTGTGGGGCGATGATCGTCACTGCGAGCGCTGCAAGACGCCGGTCACACGCAAGGAGCTCGCGCAATGGTTCTTCCGCGTGACGCGGTATGTCGAAGAGCTGCTCGACTTTTCCCAGATCGACTGGCCGGAAAGAGTGCGAACCCTGCAGAAGAACTGGATCGGCCGCTCCACCGGAAGCTGGATCGCCTTCGCCATCGATGCCGGCGCGAAATTGGAAGTGTTCACCACCCGGCCCGACACACTTTGGGGAGTCACCTTCCTGACCATCGCTCCGGAACATGAGCTGGCCAGGAAGTGGGGAGAGGAATCACCCGAAGTCGCACAATATCTCGACCAGACCGCGCGTCAGTCGGACATCCAGCGGGAGGCCGCCGACCGTGAGAAGACCGGCGTATTCACCGGCCACTACGCCATCAGCCCGGTGACAAGCGAGCGGATCCCGATCTGGGTAGCCGACTATGTCCTTGCCTCATACGGAACCGGAGCGGTGATGGGCGTCCCCGCGCACGACGAGCGCGACTTCGCGTTCGCCCGGAAGTTCGGCCTCGAGATCCGTACCGTCATAGAGCCCGAAGACGGCGATCGCCTTCCCGAGCCGCTCGATGCCGCGTATACGGAGCATGGCCGCATGATCAACTCCGGCCCGCTGAGCGGCGTCTCCGCAGATCGCGCCATCAACGAAGTGATCGAACATCTCGAAGCATTGGACGCGGGCCGTCGAGGCGTGCAGTACCGGCTGCGCGACTGGCTCGTTTCGCGGCAGCGCTACTGGGGATCGCCGATTCCGATCATCTACTGCCCGGCTTGCGGCATCGTTCCAGTACCGGAGGATCAGTTGCCCGTCACGCTGCCCGACGACGTCGAATGGCGTCCGACCGGCGAGAGTCCCCTGAAGCTACACCCGACTTGGCGGCACACGACCTGTCCGCGTTGTGGTGGTCCGGCCGAGCGCGAGACCGACACGCTTGACACATTCCTCTGTTCGTCGTGGTACCACCTCCGCTACCTGAGCCCTGACTGCGACGACTGGCCATTCGACCGCGACGAATACGACTACTGGATGCCGGTCGATACCTACACCGGCGGCATCGAGCACGCCACGATGCACCTCATCTACACGCGATTCTTCCACAAGGCGCTGCGCGACGCCGGCGTCACCCGCGAGCCGGAGCCCATGCTTCAACTGCGCAACCAGGGCATCATCCTCGGCGAAGACTCGGAAAAGATGTCGAAGAGCCAAGGCAACGTCGTCGCGCCGGACGAACTGCTGGTCCGCTACGGCGCCGATACGATGCGGGCGCACCTGATGTTCTTCGCGCGTTGGGACCAGGGCGGACCATGGAGCAGCGAGGGAATCTCCGGAACGGCACGCTGGCTGCGCCGGGTCTGGATGTCGTTCGTCGACGAACAAGATCCGGCAGGAACGAACGACGAGGCCACGCGGCGGCTCCGCCGCAAGCTCCATCAGACCATCCGCTCGGTCACGCACGATTTCGAGTCGTTCGAGTTCAATACGATCATCGCCGCCCTCATGACGTTGCATCGCGAGCTCACCCTTGCGCTCAACGAGGGCTGTTCGCCCGAAGCGTGGCGTGAGGCCCGGGAGACATACCTGCGTTTGCTGGCGCCCGTCGCGCCGCACATTGCAGACGAGTTATGGGAGCGCATCGGCGGCACAGAATCGGTGCACGCACAATCCTGGCCGGCGTGGAGCGAAGGGCTCGTGGCAGAGGACGAGGTCACTGTCGCGGTACAGGTCAATGGCAAACTGCGCGCGAAGCTGACTGTGAGCGCGGATTCAACCGACGATCAATTGCGGCAGCTTGCGTTCGCCGAGCCGAACGTCGCGAAATACGTCCAAGGTGCGAATCTGGAACGTGTCATCATCGTGCCGCGAAAGCTGGTCAGCATCGTCGTCAACTGAGCCCCCTCACCGCCGCGGCCCACCTTCTAACGAGGGCCGCGGCGGAGGATGGGGCTACCCGTGTCCGGGAGGGGGGATCATCGGGCCTTCCAGCGTGTGAATGACTTGGGTCAACCTCTGGAGCATACGCCCCAGCATTGAGTCGCCGCTCCGGTCGCGAGGTGATGCGGCTGCTGGCATTGACAGCGCGAGAGTGGCGATCAGCAGCAGGACTGCATTCATTTTCTTCATCGGCTCGGTCTCCTTTTCGGCGTTCTGGCGGCACGAACCAGCCGCGCGAATCGCCGTTCAACTTGTGAGTGTGAAAGTGAGGGCTCGTAACTCGAATTGGATCTCTCGGAGACTCAGGGTCGCCCGTTACTTGGTGGCGGCCCTTGCGGCTCGTCGAGAGCGTGTGTAACGCGTCCGATTGTGCGTAGCAGGCGTGCCAGGAACGTGTCACCGCTCCCGCCGGCAGGCGCCGCAGAGAGGGGTAAAGCGAGAGTAAGTGTGGCGATCAACAACACGATTGCGTTCATTCTCTTCATCTTCCCATCGTCCTTTCCCAAGGTTTTCTGCACTATACGAGGGAGCTGAGGAAGTCTTCCGGGACGGTAAAAGGCGGTGATGATTACCGCGGCCTGCGAGCCGTTATTACTCCGACGTTGGCCAGCGATCGAGGCTTTCGAGAAGCGGAGTGACCCGATCGCGTTGCGCTGGATCGGCTGCTGCCTTTCGGAGCTCGCTCCGGGCATCCTCGAGCATTCCCAGGCGGGCATAGAGGACGCCGAGCGATCGATGATCGTCGGGGCGATTGCGCCGAGCCTCCTCGAGTTGGGATTCCGCGTTCTCCGAGAGAACCGCAAACCTGGCCATCGGCTGCGTTGGCAAAGGAATCACCACGGAGTTGCCGTGACTGCGGACGCGAACCTGCCAGGTGTATGTGACTCCTCGGGGCAGATCCTCGGCCGTCGTCCAAGAAGTCGAATGGAGCTCTCCGCTCGACGCGACCGGGCGCAGGCCGCGGTAAACCGAGACGTTGTAAACCGCGTCCGGAACCGATGTCCACGAAAACAGCGGACGGGAACTTTCAACGATCTCCCCGACCGGGTGAAGAGCGCGCGCGCTGCTCCTCGGCGAATCGAAACCTCGCGTCTGCCCCGGTCCGGACAAGAGAGAGAGATACAACGGTGGAGGGTCGAGCGCTTCACCATCAAACGCGGCACTCCCATGCGCATCGCGATCGTTCGCGGGCGTTGCACGAGTGATCGCACGTGGTCTGACGGAAGTGGAAGGGAAGTGGCGGCGGGACGTTGAAAACACTACCGCGATCGACACCAGCAACACGAGAGCAGCGGCGGCAGCGGCCATGAACTGCCAGCGGCCGGCGTCCGGCGATCGGGACAGGCTGCGGCGCGCGGCACGAAGATCCTCGACTTCGGCCTGACAGGTGGAGCAGGAGGCGACGTGCCGCTCGGCTCTTACCAGCGCATCACTCTGAAGCATCCCTTCGACGTAGGGATAGAGCTCTTCGTCGACAAAGAGATGTTCGTCGACGCCGAGGACTTGCTCGGTGAGGCCGATCGATGCGTTGTCCAGGGAGAGAACTCTTGTGGCGAGTGCGGAACACTTCGGACAGCCGGCGACGTGATCGAGAATCATGCGGAGTTCTCTGTCGGGTAATTCCCTGCCCCGAACCGCCAGCAGGTCGTCGAAGCTCGCGTGTGTTTTCATGGTTGGCGCGTCCTTTTCGCAACGCGGCGGCGGAGCCGTTCCCGGGCCGACTTGCGAAGATTGATCACCTGTTGCCGGGTGACGTTGAGCAGTTCTCCGATGGCGCGATCTTCAAGGGGCAGGCTTTTCCAGAGACTCATTAATTGATCGACCCCGATGCCGATGGCATCGGCGATCTGGCTGGTCGTGGCCACTCCACTGAGTGGCAGAAGAGCAAGTGCGTCCAGGCTCTCCGAGTCACGGAGATTCAGCAGCAGCGCAGCGCACTGGTTGCGGGGAAGCTGGACGATCTCGTCCCACAGAATGTTCATGAGCTGCCGCGACTGAAGCGCAGCGAGCGGACTGGGGCGCTCGTCGATGATCGACTCGATCGTATTGAGATCCGGTTCATCATGAATGTGCCACAGACTCGCCATCCTGCTCACCAGATTCGAAAAGCGAACCGGCCGCCGGATGGTCTTGAAGAGGGCTGCCAGGGCATCCGCTGGCCGCGACGGGTCGAGAACGATTCCGCCGAAATTGACGGCGTCAAGTTCATCGGCGGTCATGACGAACGCCTGATCGGTCCATGCGGCCAGGCCGGCGACCGAACTGCCGGACACACTCCACAACGCCAGCCGGGAGTCGCGCGTCAAGACATATCGCAATCGGTTCTCTAGCCGCGTTCTGGCGGGGAATCGGGTGCGGACGATGTCGCGGGCAGCGTGATGAGCGACCTCCGAAACGTAGTCATCGAAGTTACGGATCGCAGCGTCGATCGATCCGGTCACCAGCCGCAGTTTTCCCATCAACCGCACCATCACCGTGGCCACAACGTCATCGGCGTCTTCGCCACTGATCATGATCATCCGGGCAAAATGGCGAACCAGAACGCGATCGATGATCGGCCGCGCAATCGAGACCACGAGGCGCTCGATCTCCCGTTGCCGCGACCGCTCGTCAGGCCCATCGATGAGCGGCCGGAGCAAGGGATCATTCAGGGCGATGATCTGACGCTGGTCGAACTGCTCCCTGGTAGGCGCAACCAACTTTGCCACCACAGCGCATCCTAGGCGCTGATCCCTATCCATCGATAGACGAAAACGAGCGAAATTATTACCAGATCGATCAAGTGAGTTGGATGTGACTCGCCGGAATGGAGCAGCACCGGCCCCGCACACTGACGGACTCACGCAGGTTTATCATTGAATGATGCGCTGGGTCATCGCCGCTGCCCTGATGGCATTCTGCCTGCCTGTGCTCGGTGCGTCCGAGTCTCGTCAGGCACTCACCGAGGATTTCGCGCGCGCTCTGGTGAACCTCGACATGAGAAGTCTGGACGCCATCGCCACGCATCCGATCCGTTATGTGGCCGCCTGGAACAGCGTGGAAACCCTGGTGACCTCGTCGCGATGCATCGAGCTCCGTTCGCAACCGCGCGTCGACATGATCGGCAGCGGTATGTCACTCCAGGGCCGGGTTACGATCGATGCGGTAGCAACCGGCGCGCGAACCGGCAGGCTCCGAGGGGTCCCGAAGAGCTGGATTCTGACGTTTGCACGGGTTCAGGGACATTGGCGAATCTCGGAAGTCGAGACATACGAAGATCTGCTTGCCAAGCGTCTGGCGACCTTTGCGAGCTCTGACAGCTACGACGGTGAGTTACGCGCAGGCGGCTACGATTCCGCGGCGCTTCTGACTGCACTTACCAAACAGCTCCAGCAATATCCCGCCATCCCGATGCGTCGACGCATTGCTGACGCCGCGCTGATGGTCGCAACGTCGGATGCCGAGCTCGCACGCGCGTGGTGCATCAACGCCCGCGCGGTATTAGCCGATGCGCAGCAGCAATCGCGCCTGATTGAACGTTGCCGTGCAGCTGCCGTAGCTTCCCAGGACACTGACGTCATCGCGGAGGCATCACTCGCGGGTGCGAGTCGATCGGCGAATAGCGTGCGGAGCCGGATCCTGTCTTTGGAGAATTCTGTCTCGATGCTGCACCTCGTTGACGACCAGAGTGTGCCTCTCAACGCGCTGGCAACCCTGGCCGACCTCTATCACGCTGGCGGCGACGAACGGCAGGCATTGATGCTTGCGCGGCGGTTGCAAGAGCTCGCCGCAGTCTGCAGGATCGGACGAGCGGAGTTCGACGCCCATACCACGATGCTCGGGATCTACTACGAGCAGGACTACTGGGATCTCGCAATTCAGGAGGCGCAGGCTGCCGTGCATTTCGCCGATTGGGAGGGCGACAAGATAACGCTCCTGTCCGCACACTCGAATCTCGGCGCGTGCCACGAGATGAGCCACCACTTTGACGCTAGCCTGCGTGAATATGAGCGCGCAGCAGAGCTGGCAGGCGACCTCGGAGGCCCGATTGCCGCAATCAACAGCGCCAATCTGGCCGGATCGCTCATGAACCACAACCGACTCCAGGAAGCGTCGGAATGGGCGTCGATTGCAGTGGAGCGGGCCCGCGCTACACACTCCACGCCCGCACAGATTGAGGCGCTCATTGCACGCTCGCGTGTCGCCTACGCGCAAAGTCGTTTCGAAGCTTCCGGAGACGACGCCGCCGAGGCGGCGTCTCTGGCGCGCCACGACCACAATGCAAGCGAATTGGAGGCCTTGGTTGCAGAAGCCGATGCGCTGGAGTGTGTGGGGAAACCCGACCAATCGTTGCCCATTCTCGATCAGGCCATCGAATTGATCGAAACCCGCCGAAGCAGTCTTTCCGGTGAGCCCGACAGTCAGGCACGGTTTTTCAGCGATCACCGGACGGCGCATCTGTCCGCAATCCGTATCCTGGTGGACGGCGGACGTCTGGCCGAGGCGCTGTCGTACGCAGAACGCGCCACAGCCCGGGTGCTGCTGGGATCGATTCAGGACATCGGCAGTGATCCCATGCTCTCCCTGAGCGAGGAGCAGAGGAAGACCCTGGCCACCTTGAATCAGCGGATTCAGCACCTGAATGGAATGTTGATTCACGGCGCCGAGGAACCGTCATCCCTCGCGGCAAAACTCAACGACGCGCGCAACGAGCTATCCAGGTTCCGGGTCGCGCGCACCATTGAGCATTCAGGGCGAGGAGTCGACAAGTTGCCGGATCTCGGAGTCATGGATATGGACATCGAATCCGACACGGTCGCTTTGGAATACGTCGTCGAACAGGATCGCACGACCGTATTCGTGGCCTACAAGGAACATGACGGACTGCACGTCGAAGCGCACCAGATCGAGATCAGCCAGCAGTCACTCAACGAGAAGGTCGACCGATTCCTCAGGTCACTGGCCTCCCGCGATCTCGAGTACCAACGCGATGCAGACGATCTCTACCGGCTGTTGATCGCTCCGGTGAGCGAGAGAATCGCGCCGTATCGCGTCCTCTGTATCGTTCCGAACGGCTCTCTCTGGCGGCTCCCCTTCCACGTTCTTGCCCCCGGGTCAGGAGAGCCGCTCCTCCTCACCCACTCGATCTACTACGCTCCATCCCTCGGCTACGTTCACGCCGCGCACGTTCGCGCCAGGAATCGCAACCACGACCAGGGTCACGATCTCATGGCGTTCGGGAATCCCATCCCGAGCGGTGCACCGCCAGCGAACGCTCGCGGTTTTACGGCAGGTGATCTCCGGCCATTGCCCGATGCTGCCAAAGAAGCAATCGGCATCGCGGCGCTCTACGGAACCGCATCGAGCCGCGTGTACACGGGCACCTCCGCGCGCTCCAGCGTTTTTCGCACCGAGGCGCCGAAGTACCGAATCCTGCACGTCGGCACGCACGCCCTCCTGGACGACCACGCCCCGATGAACTCCGCCCTTGTGTTGATGAGCGACCCCACCACGGACGACGACGGGATCCTCGATGCGCGCGAGATTGCCTCGATGAGCCTGAACGCGGACCTGGCCGTCCTGGCCGCGTGCGACACCGCCATGGGCCGTGTCGATGAAGGTGAAGGAATGCTCGGTCTATCGTGGTCTTTCATGATCGCGGGCTGCACGACCACCGTCGTCAGCCAGTGGAGCGTCGACTCAAGGGCCACGGCCATTTTGATGGTCGAGCTCCATCGCCGTCTGAGGAACGGAGAGGCAGTCGCCGATGCATTGCGTCACGCGGCGCTGACCCTGCGTAGCAGACCGCAGTACGCGCATCCGTACTACTGGGCGCCGTTCATCGTCAGCGGCGACGGGACGGAGCGACTCACGCCGGCGGCGGAGCTCAACCCCAACCAGGCGTTGCGAGCCGCGAGCGCGAGCCCGAAGTAACGCCAGCGTTGCTCGGCAGGTGTCATCCCCACTTCGGTGGCATCACCGACGCGACGCTCGAGGCGCTCGCCGCGCGCGCCGGCTATCGCATCGAGACGCGGTGGGCCGACGCGCGCGGGTGGTTCACGGACTTCTAATGACCGTTGATTAGCCCTGCCGGCGCGATCATGAATCGGCGCACGCACGGCGCCCCGTGGCGTGCGTCAAACACGCAATCCACAGGAATCGGGCTGACGGTGTACGCCGCCTCTGCCGGCTGGGATTCATCACACCTCAGGCCGTACAGCGGCGCCATACGGTTGCAGAGAATCCGGACGTATGGGTTGAGCGCCGCAAGAACCGGGATCAGACTCTTGATCGCGTTCGCCATTTCCGGGCCGCTCTCCTCGTCGAGTGCGGCCGGACCGCCAGCCTTCCACTGCTCGCTTCCGAGAGTGAAGGTCCGCGTGCCGGCCCGCACCGAGGTCAGTGCGGGCGCCATGGTTCCGGCCACGCAATCGGCGATAGGACCGTCCACCAGGAGCGGGGGATGCGAAGGATCACTGGGCCCGTACTCGATGCGCTCGTGATTCGTGCAGTGGGCGCGATCGGCCTGCGCATCATAAATCAACCAGGACCGGCGTCCGAAATCGACGATGAGCTTGAAATCGCTGCTCTTGACGATCGCGGTCGCGCGCACGATACGCGGGTCGTCCGTCAGAGGCGCAGGCACGGGCAGGAAACGGTAGTGGAAACGCTTCTCCGTCTCCTGCGCGCCTGCGTCTGCGGCGAGACTCTGAACCAGAAGAGGTGCGAGCACAATCGCGAGAGCCAGCGACGTGCGGCAGCGGGGCATGTTCATGGCTTGTCTGCTCCCCTCAACTCTCAATCAATTGAGGCAAATGCCGAGACACGCGTTATCGCACGCCTGCGCAGTCGTGTAGGCGACGGCCATGCAGTTGGCCTGGTCGATCGGATCCTGAATTCTCGCGCAGGCATTCATGTCGGCACTCTCCTGGCTGCTACAGGCGCTCTCGCAGGTTACCAAATACTGTTGGCAGGTTTGTGAACCAGAGATATCTGCGCAATTCACGACATCGCCGTACTCGTCGATGCACGAATCGTCGCCAAAGCAGGTGAGCAACGGATCGTTATAGGCATCGACGCAGTTGTAGTAAACCCTCTGCTGATCGGGCTCAGCCGATACGGGATGCCCCCAAGTGCAGATAACAACCGCCAGTGCCATTGCCACGAAAACTTTCTTGCTCGCCTTCATTTGCAGCCTCCTTTAGGTGTGCTTGACTAACATCACACTTACCGACTTGAGAGAATCCGAAGTTCTACTGCTCTATCCATTGAGCTAAGGGCGCGCGTGTCTCGCGAGTAGCAATTACCAGGTACAGGCCGGGTGCTGCGCGCACGTCCAGCCGTTGAGGAGCGTGATGCCGCGCCACGTCGCGTCGAGGCCGTAGGCATAGATGAGCTGTCCTTTCGTCCAGCTCGGCATTTGTACGGAGAAGCGATGCGAGTATCCGCCGCCGCAAAGGCTGTTGACAGCCGGCTCGCTCGCAACGTTTGCGAATGCGCGCGTAATGCGCTGACCTGAGGTTCCGTTGACGTAGAAGTCGACCGCGTTGGTCCACGTCGGCAGATCGTTGTCACACGTCCAGCCGATGGCGACGCCGTTCGCGTCGATGCCGTCGAGATATCCGATCGGATCGTGATCGTCGAGATATCCCCAGAGCCGCGGCCGCGCGTCGCCGGACGTGTGGTCGGTGTTTGCCTGGTAGCGCGTGTTGTCGATCGTGTTCCAACCGAAGCCGAGGTAGTGGTAGAACACCTGACGTCCCCAGTTCTCGTTGGTGTCGTTCGCGTCCTTCGTGAAGGGTGCTACCGAGAACGTGTTGAATTGGAACGGACCGAAGATCGGGATGTACCCTCCATTCGCATGATCGTAAATCGTGGTCCCGGGATCGGCGGGTTTGTACGACACGTACTTGTCGTAGAACGAGCTCCGTCCGTAGTCGGGGTAGTACAGGTTGGCCGCCTTCGAATTGAGGTCGTAGATCATTGGCGTGGCGTTACCATCGGCGCAGCCTTGTGTATCCGAGCGATTTGCAGCGGCATCGAAGATCGCGCAGTCGAAACCGAAGTTCGCGCCGTTCGTTGCCGTCTTCCGTTGCGCTTCGTCCATGAACGCGGCGGCAATGACCTGTTGCGAATCCGTGAGCGAGGGAAAGAATCCGCCTTCGTCGAGAGCGACGAACGCGGAGGAGACGGCGGTCATCAGTCCCGCACCGTAAACGATGTTTTCGCCTCGGTTCAGCGCGATGATGTCTGCGAGTGTGTGGCCGCCGAGATTGGGATTCGGGAAGAGCTCCTGTTTGAGAAAGGCCGCCTGCTGTGACTCCGTCATGCTGCCCGTGTCGATATTGCACTGCCCGCGTGTGGAGCTGATCGCCACCGTGGGATCGAAGATGCAGACGCTGTCGTATGTCCGGAACGTCTGCGCGATCCTTCCCCGCGCTTGTGAAACGTAGGCCGTAGCGTCACGTCCGCGCATCCGTTCGTACAGCGCAATCCACGCGAACGCCGATGCGGCGATCGAATAGTCGTCCATACAGGTGTCGCCGGGCGACCACTGTGTCGGAAACCCCGGTCTCGCAGTGAAGCCGCAGTAGGGACTGGTCGCGCCGTTGTAGGAATCGCGGACGCGCATCAGAGCCTGGTCGAGCTCCGTCGTAAGATCGCCGTGTCCACCGATAAGCAGCGCGGAGGAGAAGATGAGAGAGACGTTGACACCCTCGAGCCAGCCCTGAAATGGCCCGGAGCATCCGACGAAGGGCGTGTTGTGCATCCCGGGACTGCTGCCGCAATCCTGGTAGGTGAAGGTGCTGTTGATCTTGTTGAGCAGCGCGCGATACGCGCCTTGTTGCGGCGACCAGCTTCCGCCGGAGCAGTTGCGATCGATTGCATCCTGGAAGATCAGGCCGTAGTCGCCGAGGTCCTGGTTCGTGTTGTTGCGGAAATTGGGATTGAAGTGGTTGGTCGAGTAATTACTCGCATCGGTCTCGCACGCGTGCGCGCGGTAAGCGAACGCGGTCACGGCGAGGAGCAACACGAGAGAGAGCCTGCGTAGCGTCATATTTCCTCCTGGCGGGATCAGAAAGCCGCGATCGAGATCGCCCTCTGTCAAGTCCGCGAAGACGACAACGCGACTAAGAAGACGGCGAACCATCGGACTTCCTTCTCGCCTTCGCCATGTTTGACGGCCGCTGCGCCGGCATATTGGTGCGGTCACTTTTTTGGTGCGCCCGCGCAAGAACGGCGGATCACCAACCGCCGGCCGCGAAGAACGAAGCCCAATAGAACGGATGGGAACGGCGGCTCTTCAACGCGGCGATCTCGGCGTCGCGCAACGCTTCGACCGCAACGCGGCCGGACATCCGTTTCCCGCCTTGCTGCAGCAGGCGATGATGAAAGGCGATCATCAGGTCCCGGCTCGCCGCGGAATCGACTTTGAAGTCGGTCAGGATCGCCGTCTCGCTGCCGGCGGCGAGCAAAGCCCAGGAGAGACCAATCATCCCCTCGCCCGCCCGCTCGCCGCCACGCCCGGTCTCACAAGCGGAGAGAACGACCAGGTCGGCGTGAAGATCGAGATCCGCCACTTCGCGCGCTTCGAGCAGGCCGTCCTCGCCATCGCCGGCGCGGCGCGCCAGTACGAGATGCGAGTACATCGGATCCGCGTCGTCGTACATACCGTGCGTGGCGAGATGCAGCAGGCGGAAATGCGGCGCTTCTTTCTTGAAGTCGGCCTCCGTTGCCGCGGCACCGACGCGAACCGTGGCGTGCGCGCCGTACATCCGCTCCAACGCCCGCACCTCCTCTTCCGCCTCGGGAAGCGAAGCGAGCGACTCACTTCGCGTTCGCGCATGCGCTGCCCGCGTCGTCTCGGCTGCGATCCGTGGATTGCCGAACGCCAGGAGGTTTGCGGCGTCATTCGCCGGAGGGGCTGGCGCATGCGTGGCACGCCATACAAGAAACGCCGCCGACGGCGCGTAGAAGACGGCACTCCGCTCCATGAGGTATTTGTCGTACCGGTCGATCAATGCTTGAAACGGCAGATTGCCCATCGGCACATCAGGGATGATGCAGAGGATCCTCTTGTTGCGCACCACACTGTCCGCAGGCGCAATGAGAAGGTCATAGAGCCGTCTCCCTTTCGCGCGGAAGCCCTGGCCTCGTGCCGCCAATTCGGCGCTGAACTCCAGGATCAAGCGGTGCAACGTGCCTCGATCCGCTTGCAGCGCATCGATCCGCGGCGGCCCGTCGCGCGTGAGGACGATGACCCAGCATCGTTCGGGCAGACAGATGTATTCGAGAACGGCGCCGTCCGCCGGAATCGTGCGTCGAATCTCGGCAACCGTCGCAGCCGGCACCTCGCCCCGCGCCATCGCCAGATCGGGATGCGCTTCATAGAGGCGCCGGACGAAGACCGAAAACTCCAGGCGCTTCGCCGCGAGATCGCGTTCGATCGCTTCGATCTGCGCGTCATTGCGCTGCGACCGTGCGCGCTCTTCGCTGATGCGAATGTTCAGGTCAGCGATGCCGCGCTCGATCGCCGCCTCCCGCGTCTGCTCTTCGGTGGTGAGGGAGCGGCTCGAAGCGCGCCGCTTCTTCGCGGCCAGAAACTCGAGCAACGTACGAGCCCGCGCACGCTCGACCCAGGGGATCGCCTCCTCCGGGCGATCAGCGATGAACGTCCGAAACATCTCGTAATAGGGAAACACTTTGTCGGCGAAGAATGCCTGTTGGTCATCCCTTCCCTGCGGCACCTCGGCAAGCGTTCCCTCAATGGCGCCAATCGAATCCTCGAATGCCGCGCGCGCCTCGTTGAGCTTCCCTTCTCCCGCAAGAGCCCGCCCCAATTCGAGTTGTGCCTGCCAATAGATGTCGAAGTCCGGCGTGCCTGTTCGTGAGCGTTCGATCGCCTCGCGCGCCAGTGAGGCCGCCTCGCCATATCGTTTCTGCCGGACGCGCACGCCCGCCAGTTGTTCGGTCATGTTCGTGACCAGATCCGGCAGGTCCGTCCGGCTGGCCAGGGCGCGGGCCTGCTCGCACGCTTTCTCGGCGCCGGCCATGTCGTGGCGGGCGATCGCTAGCGTGGAGCGCGTGGCGGCCACGAACGCGCTGGTACGGTCGTTCGGATGTTGCCGCAGCAGAGCTTCTACCTCGCGCAAGTGCTTCTCGGCGTCCGCATAGCGTTCGTCCCACGCTTCCATGTCCGCCATGTTGCGAATGTTGCGGATCAATCCGATCGTGTTGGCGGTTCGCCGATAGAGTGCTACGCCGCGACGGATGTAGACATACGCCAGCGCGCGGCTGTTCATGTAGTCGTAAGTGATGCCGATGTCGGAGGTAGCCGCTGCCTGGCCGCTGGCGTCTCCGGCGCGCGCCGCCAGAATCACCGCCTCCTCGTACTTGCGGATAGCCGCGTCGTAGCGTCCCGCCACCCGATCGACATTGGCCAGGCGATGCGTCGCCATCCACGCAATGCGATCATCGTGCGCCAACCGCGCCAGACGAAGCCCTTCCTCCAGCTCCTTTGTCCGATTGAGCTCGCCTTTGCGCAGATACTCCGTCCCGAGACCGACGAGATTCGCGGCCATGAGAGCGGTGTCATTCACGCGCGCGGCCAATGCATAGCCTTCCGAATAGTCACGGATCGCCACGTCGAGTCTGTCGAGCAAATTGGTTGCACGCCCCGCGGCCCACAATGCCCGTGCCTGACCGGCAACGTCATCCCAATCTTCAGCGACTTCCAGCGCCAGTTGCGCAACCTCCTCGGCGTGGCGTCCGTCGCTCTGTTCCTCGATTTCATCGCTGCGCTCGGAGAGCCGGCGTGACAGCTCGGGCGTGATGAGCGCCGGATGCTCGGCGAGAAGTCTGCGTCCCGCATCGAGGCCGGCAGCGGCTGCGACGCGATCCGCCAGCAACGACTCCTCCACGTCGAAGCGCACCGCTCTCCAGCCGGACTGACCACGCCGCAAGCGCACGAGCCAATGAGAAGGAAAGCCTGCTTCCTGCGCCATGACGTCGAGCGACACAGCGGCCGACTTGCCATCGATCTCGACCGGACCCACGCGCACATCCGCGACGTCAATGCATGGAAATCGATGCCGGATGCTCCGGATCTCGCGGTCGCGCGCGCCGTTGGCGAGCGCTCTGCGCAGGGCACCGATCCCGGCTAAGGCGATATCGCGGTGCGTCGCGGCCTGGCCGTTCAAGGAGACCGCAGCGAGAACCATGGCAAGGATCATGGGTGTCTAACGATGGTTCGTGACTGTGTCGCGGAGTCGCGCGACCGGCGCATCCCCGGGATGTTGTTGTGCCGCCGCGGTGAGATCGCGGCGTGCGTCGTCGAGCAGCCCGTATCGCGCCTTGAGCGTTCCGGCGAGCAGCGCGTCGCCAGGGAAGTGCCGCCGTGCATCCGTCAACGCGACAGCGTCCGGCGCCGGGAGGATGCGGATCAGCGCGGGCGCCGCGGGTCCCGTGGGAAGAATCCGCACCGCCCCACCCTCCTCCGTCACCAGCACCTGCCATTGGTAAACCGCTCCGCGCTCGAGCGACCGCTCAGGGACGTATGTCGTGACTCTCAATTTGCCGCTGTGGAGTACTTCCCGCTCACCGCGATAAACGACGACCTCGTACGTTGCTGCCTTCAACACGGCCGGCCACGAAAAGCGCGGTCGATCGCTCTCGACGACGACGCCTTCCGGATCGACTTTCTGCGCGGCGCCTTCCTCTGATCGGACAGTGCCTCCGGCCGCCGACAGTTCGGTCAGGTCCGGTATGGCGACGCGTCCGTTTGCCAGCGCCTGATTCACCAGTTCATTCCAGTCGCTGCGGCCATAGTCGATGCGCGCCGTGTGCGCCGCCGAAGGAGGCGCTGCCGGCCTGGTCACGGACGTCATTCGATACGCGATCACCGATACGATCCCGATCAACACTGCCGCAGCGATCGCGGCCATGCGCTTCCATCGGCGGCCGGCAGTGCGCTCGCCGTCACGCAACGCGTCGCGGAAGCCCTGTGCCACATGCGCGGCGTCCTGCGACTGCCGCGCCGCCGCCGCGCACTCCTTGCATTTCGCCAGATGCTGTCCCACCCGTACCGTCTCCTCGGCCGACAGGTCACCAGTGCGGAAGCGAACCAATTCCTCGACGGTCAAGTGCTTATTCAATGATTCTGACGTCCGTAGGCCACTCATATTGGTACGCCCTATCGCAAACGACGAAAAAGCCGTTCGCGCGCGGCGCGACGGAGGTTGATGACCCGCTGGCGTGTGATGCCATACATCGACGCGATGGCCAGATCCTCCAAGGGAAGTCCCTTCCACAGATCGCCGAGCCGCTGTGGCGTGATCTCGAGCGCAGCGGCAATGTCGTCAAACGATGCGATTCCCAGAATCACGAGCAGCGACAGCGCGTTCGAGCCGTCGATGTCGCGCAGATTGAGAAGGAGCGCCGCCCGTTGCGCGGTACGCAGCGCCTTCACCTCTTCCCACATGGCCTCGAGAAACCGGCGACTCTCATACTCGGTTTCCGGCGAGGCCTGACCGTCCGCGGGGTCGGTCCCGGCAACGTCGATGGCCATGTCATCCGCGATATCCCACAACTTCGCCACCAGTGAGATCAGCTCGTCGAAGAGAACCGGATGACCCGTATAGGTAAGGATCGCCAGGAGCGATTCCGCCGCATTCACGTGATCGCACATTGCGGCGCTCGCGCTGTCGGGCGCGATTGCGAGCGGGGCAGCTTCGCGTCCCTGCCACTCACGTTTGCCGCAGACCGTGACGTTTCCGGAATACCAGATGGCGAGCCGCTCATCGCTGCTGATGAGCCGGCGGACGCGGCGGCGCAGCCGCCGCATTTCAGGATAGCGTTCCCGGAGAACATCCGCGGCCGCGTTCTGCGCCAGCACGGCGACGTAACCGTCGAGGTTTTCGATCGGCGTCGTGCCGCCGGCAGTGAGACGCCGCATCTTGTCAATGAAGCGGAGCGTGACGACACTCGTCATGTCGTCGCGATCTTCGGCCCGAGGATGGAACTCCCGGCGCTCGAAACGGTTGAGAACCGCCGTGACGACCGGCTGGACGCGAAGCAGAATCAATTCGAGCTCTCGCCGTCGCGCCGCTTCATCACAGGCACCGAGGTAGGACGCAAGCGCCGGGTCGTTCCGTTCGATGGCCGAACGCTTGTCGGGCGGCGCGGGGGAGACAACGGGAGGAGTCACGAAAGTCGAATGGTCATCTTATCCGGGAACGGAACATT
>DATLVW010000906.1:0-3708 GCA_035577085.1 Thermoanaerobaculia bacterium | reverse complement strand
CGGCATCAAGATCTTGCCGATGAACGCCTGTTTCATCGGCCGGTCGCCCGTACCCGTCTCGAGAGCGCGCGCACAGTGTGTGACCATCTGCGAGGCATTCATCTTCCCCCATCCGCGCGCGCTGTCCGCCCGCAGCGCGAGAAGCCGCGTCTCAATCGATTCGCGGTCGGCTGGTTCGAAGAGGGTTTTCATTTCTCCACAGGGTTGACGTCAGACGAACGGACGATTGCTTCGAAGTCGCGGTCACAGTCGTTGGCACCCGCGTCACGAGGAATGTCGAACTGCCAGACGACATACCGGGCGCTCTGATCGGTCGACCGGTCGATATACGTCCTGCCGACGCCGTTCCCCTGGCGGTCGGTGTACCAAACCCACACCGCCTCGGCGCCGCTCACCCGCGCGAGCTCCGATCGATAGGCTTGGCCGGTCGATTCTTTGTCGTGCCGGAGACCCGCAGCAAGCCCTTGCCGGAATGGAACTCCCCGATAGATGTCGAATCGGATCCGGCAAGCGGCGAGATTCTCATCCGAGGGAACGAGCACCCGCTGATCCGGATCGACCGACCAACCGTCAGGAAGATAGAACGTTGCCTCGTATCCCTCGGAGGAAACGTGCCGCGTGTAGAAGCGCTCCCACCACCGACTCTTGACTCCGGTCGCCGCCGTCGCACCGGTGGCGAATACCGCCAAAAGGACTACGAGAGCGAACCGTAGACGATGCATGCGTCACCTCGCAAACGAAATCATAACGCGTTGCGAGGTAGCACGAGAGAACCGTTTCACGCGGAGACGCGGATGGCTTGAATCTCAATGGCTGCTGTGCGGGTCCGTCTCGGCAAAGACATCATCGAAGGTATCGGTGCCTCGGAGCGCCGTGCTCACGTTCGTTCCCGTGAGCTGAATATCCAGAAAGCCCCGGCGCCCGTCGTCCGCCACGAGCTCGAGATGCACTGGCTCGTAATCGAGCATGCCCGCCGCGACGCCTGTGACTTTGATGCGTGCCCCCTTGCCAACGTGGATACTTCCGAATTTCTCCGTCGCAGCATCGAACGTCAGCAGGTCAGGGCCGCGCAGCCATAGGAATCGGCCAAGCCACGTGTCCCGAGCGTAGGTAAGATCGCGCATCGGAGCAATGTAGTTGATCTTGTCGCTGTAGGCCGTCGCTGTAAGGGGTGTTCCGTCCTCAGCCTTAAACGTTACGGTACGAGGACTTCCGGAATCGACCGCGGTAACAGTAAGGATCTTGCCGACCCATTGCGCGTAGGGCAAATTGGGCTCGAATGATTGATACCCGTAGCCTTGAGATTTTTGCGGCATCGCGAGGAGCATGAAACGCTGCCCTACCCACTCGGGCAACTCCAGTGTTGCGGGGCGTGAGGACGCCGTTTTCTTCGCGTTTCCCGGGCGCACAGCATCTGCAAGCGGAGACATCGCAACACCGAGGGGAGCAGAGATGATTGCGAACATGACCATTACCGCACGCAGGCTTCGCATTGGGACCTCCCCACTTCCTCGCGCGAATGATTCTACTGCACCGGAGTTTGGGGAGCCCGCCAGCGCCGCGTACCAGCATCCTTGACTCCAGCACCTGTGGCGAAGTCGATCGCTTCCGGAACCCTACGCCTGCGCGCCGAACGCGATGCAAACGGCAGGGGACGCGTCTACCTCATTCGCATCACGGCAACCGACGCGGGAAAAGCCCTCGGCAAGCGCGGACGTAAGTCGAAGTCCAAGCCGGCCCCGAAACCGGCAACCGCGGTTTCCACGGAGTCCTCGCCGGTGACATCACCGTCATCGACGAACCATCCAAAGAGCAAGTAACCGCTCTCGTGCAGTAAGTCCCGCGCGGGCGCGTCCGAAGGCGCGCCTGCGCATTTAGACCGTAGTGCAGACATTCCTGTCTGCTCCCGTCGGGCGTCCCCGCCCGACGGTGGTTCCTGTGCGCAAATCGTTAGCTTTGACGGAAACCCCCGCAGGGCGCACGCCGGATCATAACGTGCGCCTGACGCGGCTGCCTGCGAGACAGCGTCCCGCTGCAAAAGTCTGGTTGGGCGTTCACCGACCGGCGGCGGCGTTTCGGCGGAGCACCTCGAGGTCTCGGACAAGCTTGGCGGCATAGGCTGCCCTCGCCTGTTCGAAGGTATCCCACCGTTGTTTCTCGAACTGAGCGCCTCTTTCCTGCTCATATGTGGTGTAGCCGGGATCGTTCGCGAGAAGGTAGAAGCCATCGGAGGGTCCTGGCGAACGTTGAACGTGCCGAAGCCAGAAGTCGTCGTGAGCGACCACGTGATGAATGTCGTCGGGCTGTAGCGAGAACATGCTTGCGATCTGCTGCACTGATGGACGGTCGGTATGAAAATGGGAGAATGCCAGGGAGTACCCGAGGCCCGCTGCGAGCGCTTTAACCTGGTCACTGACGGTTGGTCTTGTCATTTGGACGCCCAAACGGACCCAAGCTCATCGGCTTGGAGCCGCACGCGAACAGGTACCGCCTTGTGCGGGAATGGGGGTCAGGTCTGAAGTATGAAGTGACGGATCACAGAACCTGCTTCTAACGACAATTCGGCACCGTCACTTCATACTTCAGACCTGACCCCAGTTCCCAAGACCATCTACGTAGCCGGAGCGGGCCGGCCGCCGAAGGAGATGATGTGGCCGTCGGGATCCTCAATGTAGAAGTCCTTCGTGCCCCAGGCGGTTGGCGCGAGTGACTTGTGGATCGCCACACCGTTCGCGACACACTGCTCATAGAAGGATTCGATGCCGTCGACGCCCGCCGCGGCGTCGAGATGCTCGTTGTCGCGGCGGTGCTGTCGCTCCACCAGGTTCCTGGGCGGCTCCTTCAGGTGAAGTTCCAGCCCGTCGAGATGACCGATGGCGTAGAAACCACCCCACACCTCGCCGAAAGTGAAGCCTATCTTTCGGTAGTACGCGATCGAGCGCTCGAGATCGTCGACAAGGAACTGCGGAGCGAAGGATGTGAGTCGCGGTTTGATCGCAGGGTAGGTCACTGAAATCTCCTTTCAGCGGGCGAACCGCAATTCTGCTCTGGTACTACCTTGCCAACGCATCCGCCAAAATTCTCGCGAACGCCTCTGCCGGGCTGTCGCCTACGCGGTAATCCTCGCGGGGCATTACGTACTGGAAGATCGGGCGGCCGTTCTTTTTGATTGTGGCGTTGCCGGAGCGGCTCTTGCGGCCGAAGCCGTGGGAGTTGACGGAGCCGGTGAAGCGGATCTCGATCGGGGCGCCCTCGGCCAGGCTGACACCGCGGCCGCGGAGGGCGTCGGAGAGTTGTTTGATCATCTCCGCGTCGCCGCCGGAGAGATAGACGCGCGTGGTGCCGGCGATCTGTTGATGCAGTGAGGCCAGCGCCGCGTCGTTAGCGTGGCCGTCGCCTTTCTCACGATAGGTCAGCACGCTCGCTGGTGCGGGTTCCGGCTCAGGCTCCGCTGTTTCTTCGACCGGTGCGGGTTCTTCTTGCGGCACCGGTTTGGGTTTCGGTGCGTGCGTGGTGGTTGGAGGCGGGACGAACGGGGTCGGGGTACTGGATGCGGACGAAGTTGTCGCCGGCGGGATCGTTGAGGTTACTGGAGTCGTTGTTGTTGCAGCGGTCGTGTTGTCGACGAGTATAGGCTGTGGTGGCGTGACGTCTACCGTCGTCGCCGACGGTTTGGTAGGGGGCGCCGTGGCCGTTGCTGTCGTCGAG
>DATLVW010000905.1:0-14920 GCA_035577085.1 Thermoanaerobaculia bacterium | reverse complement strand
CCTCCGATGGTCGAGATGCCGGTGCTTATCAGAGGATGCGGGCTGCGGCTCCATTCGAAGTACGAGGCGTCGTAGAGGGCGACGTCGCGGCCGAGGTAGCGAAGCACGAAGTAATTGACCGAGGCTTGCATGCCGGTGCGGCAGTAGACGACGACGGACGCATTCGCAGCGACGCCGGAGTCGCTGTACAACGCCTCGAGCTCGTCGCGGCTGCGAAAGACGGGCGTCGCGGAACTGGTGAGGTTTTCAGACCATGGCACGTTCAACGCGCCCTGGATGTGACCGCCGCGCTTGATGCCGGTACCCGGCTCGGCGCCGCTGAACTGCTCCGGCGACCGTGCATCGACGACAGCCCAGGAGCCGTCAAGTACCGGCAGGCAATCGACCAGGACTGTCATGGCCTTCAGGCGGGCGATGGTTGCCGCACGCGGACGTGCCTGAAAGTCAGTCGTCTTCGCGAGCAGCAGTGGCGCGCTGGCTTCGACCGGGCGATTCTCGGCGCTCCACTTGGCGAAGCCGCCGTCGAGGAGCGACGTCGAGTCTCCGTGCCCGAGGTAATCGAGAGTGAAGAAGGCGCGCGCGGCTGCGATGACATCGCGGCTGTAGAGAATGATCCGGTCGCGATTTCCGATGCCGGCGGAGGCGAATGTCCGTTCGAGTGCCGCAATCTCCGGCAGCTCGTTGGGAATGCCGTCGCGGTCGGTCACGAGGTCGCTCAACGCGATGAACCGCGCGCCGGCGATGTGCTGCTTCTCGTATGAAGCGCGATCGCCGATTTCGACGATGACCATCCGTTTGTCGGAGCGGTGTGCCTGCAGCCAATCCGTCGTGACGAGCAGTTGCGCGTGCAGGGGAGCGGACAAGACGAGAGAGACGATGAGCCAGTTGATTCTTCTCATGCAATCAACGTAGGCGCTCTTCCGCGAAAGCGCCGCGCGTCTGGTCACGGGTCGGAGTGACCATCGCCACGCAAGCGAGCGACGGGCCGCATCGCGCCTTCAGGCGACGGCTCGATGCGGCGTTTCGCTCGCGACGAACGCTTTTGTAAATCGCTTCACGGCGTCCCAGTCGGTGAAGTCGTAGTCGCGCTTCGTGTCCATCGCCAGACCCTTGCTTGCCCAGATGCGTTTGATCACGAAGCGAAGCAGGGGGTTGTAACGCTTGAACTTCACCGCGCCGCCGATGAGCTGATACTCGTCCGGACACCAGCCGGTGGCCGAGAAGAACTTGCGGACGATGGTCTCGGCCTCATCGTAAGTCTCGGATCGTGCGGCGCTTCCACTGACGGAGATGAATGCGGAGTGCATCGATCCGAGCCGGTCGCTGTTGCGCTTCACAAAGCGCTCAACCGAACGCGCGTGACGCCCGAACTGGACCGACGCGACGATGACGAGCGAGTCACACCGCTCGAGATCGGCGTCCGACGCCTTGCGCACGTCGCGCACTGTCGCCTCGGCTCCCGACGCGATTGCTTCGCCGGCGATCCGCTTCGCAATCAGCGCGGCTTGTCCGTAATGGGTGGCGAAGATGACCAACAGCTTCTGCGCGTTCATGGTCGCCCCCTACGCGTGTGCGTGGTGCGGCTGGGTGCCTGCGCCACGCTCAGGAAGGAACAACATGCCGAACGATTCCGGCAGCTCGCGCCGAACTTTCAGCATGATGCCCGGTGACACGACCTGCGTGATGAGCGACAGGACGAGGCGCGCATGGAACGCTGCCGTGGCCACACTCTTGCGCTCACGCTCCGCAATGTGCTTGAAGAAATCGTCGAGATCGAGCCGTTCTGCGGTCCCGTGAAGAAGTGACTCGGCGATCTCCGGCGGAAGCTGGGCGGCAAGATGGTGCGCGGTGGCTTCCGGGATACGGCCGGCGAGTGTCTCGAGCGTCGCTCGGATCGCTCTTTCCGCTTCGCCTCGGGAGCCGAGGTGTGCGCGATGTTGAAGCTGTCCGACAAATTCATCGTGTTTCATGGGGTCCTCCGTTTGATGTCACTCGACGCCAGGGTCGAGCAGTTCAGGCAATGCAGGTGAGCGGAAGCGAACGATGGTGAGGCTGCCGTCGTCCGAGGCGATATCGAGTTCGGCGTCGGCACCTTCATCCGTCTGCTGCAGGAGCACGGTGCCGGCATTTCTGACGTGGCGTGCGAAGCGCGGGCGGCCGCCGCCATTACCGGTGTTGACGACGATCTCATCCCGCTCTTCGCTGATCCCTCGGAGCGACTGATTGACGATTTCGTCGTGCGAACCGGCTCCGGGCGCGGCGACGGTGACTGTGACCAGTGCTCCGTCGTGAATGCGGCTGAAGTCGCGAAAGAACGACTGCCGCTCCTTGGGGGAAACCATGCAAGTTCTCATACGCGGCCTCCTGATCCGTCTACTGCAAGGTAGGTTGTCGGCCGTCCGGCGGCTGCGAGCACGGGCACGCATTGGAGTGCGATCGATCACTGGTTGAAGCGCGCCGCCGCGCGCTCTGGCGTCCTTGGGGTCGCACCTTCGGTCTTCGCCGGTCTCCTCGAACGCAGACATAACTCGCGCAGTTTCATTGAGTTGAGTCCGCCATACCAGGAAGGCATCGCCGCGTGGTCAGGCTCGAATTCGTGCCTAAGCTGCTGCAAACGCAGCGCTTGCCTGCTTCGTGACCTCTCACATGACGCAGTGCCGTGAATTGTGTCCCTTGCTGTAAGTCACTGCCAGACCGAAACTTGCGCGAGCATGATCGGGAGCGAACGACGTCCGAAGGTGTGACCCCACCCGCTCACGTTATGGGCGGCTCCCGTCAATCGGGCAGGGGACATTCTCCGGCGAAAGGCGTTCCTTCCTCGAAGCGGCACCCGCAACCGCGGCACGCGAGCGGCGCAGGGCCTCTGCCGGAGTGGTCCAGAGGTGCCCTTGCGCAGCGCATCGCTGTCCATATTCGAAGAGCATTCGCATCTTGTTTGCTTCGAAGTCGATCGGGCCGCCAAACGGATAGTCGATCGGAATCTCTGTCAGGAGGAACTTCATGCCGTGGTCCTGAGCGAGGGCGGCAGCAACCTGAAGCTCCTTGCGCGACATGTACGTCAGCGCGACGGATGACGAGCGAGCCATGATTGGTCCGAGCCGCCCCGGCACTGGATCCGGCAATCCGCCGAGCTGCGTGTTCATCACGACGTAGAGGTTGGCGCCGGGAAGACCGGCGAACAGCCCGGGAACGATCGACGCAACTTCCGGAGCGACGAAGAACGGAACGGTGGCTCCGCCATCGACGTGCATCTCGTCGAATGGTCCCCGATCCGTTTCGACGCGGATCAGAACGGGAGGGAAGATCCCGGGAATGCTGGCCGAGGCGATGAGCACCTCGCGGAAGAGCTTGCGCGATGCCGCGGTCCTGGCGTGCGCGATTGCTCCCATGCTCCAGATGATCGTCGACCGGCTGTCCAGCTCCGTCGTCGCAACGAGAAGCAGACGGCCGGTTCCTGCTTCGTCCGCGACCTTTTCAATCAGCGCGTCCGAGATCACGCGGTTCACGAAGGCGGCCAAAGGCTTCCCGCGGTAGAAGCTGGGGCGGAAGAAGAGGTCGATGGTGCGGCGCTGCAGAATGCCGCCCGTTCCCACTCCCGCCAGTGCCGCGGTCAACTGCGGATCCCACGCCGTTCCCGCGAACGCGAACGGGGCGATGAGTGCTCCGGCACTCACGCCGGTCACGATCTCGAACTGCGGTCGGGTCCCTCTTTGTGTCAGGCCCGTCAGCGCTCCGGCGCCGAAGGCACCACCCGCACCGCCGCCGGAAAGCGCGAGCACGTCGACTGTGCCATCGGTGGCCGCGGCGCGAACGCGTTCGATTACCCGAGGCGAGAGGGCTGCGAAGCGCTCTTCATCGAGACCGCTTCCTCGTATCTCTGCAGGCAGACCGGCAGGCCGGCCCGTACCCACGAAAGCCGCCGGCGCCGGATTTCGCGGCACCGCAGCACATCCCGCGACCATGGCGAGCATCAATCCGCGTATGGCCCGCGCGACACGACGCCGCGTTCCGGTGGTCTGCGACATTCGTTATGGAGTGTACTCGGAGGCATCACAGGGGGCGAGAAGGACACTCGTAGCCGCGATTGCTTTTTCATCTGAGCCGCCAAAGCGGTTGACGATATGCGCAAAACGTGATGTGTCATCCTGAGCCGCCGAGCCGCCGCAAGATTCGCTGCTCGTGCCCCGGCAGGCATTGGCGGCGAAGGACGGTCGAAGGATCTCAGAATACGAAGATCTCGTTCGTCTTTGATCACGATCGCTCGCGCTGGACGAGCACGATCTGCGAAATTTGAGATCCTTCGACGTCCTACGCCGCCGAGCACATACTGCGCAAACATCGCGATTCACGCGGGCGGCTCCGGCAGTCTCAGGATGACACCAATGTCGGATTGGACCATCACGTCCACCGGTGACCGGTTTCACTGCTGCCGGCGCGGGAACGTCCATGATGCCTGTATGCCGGTCGTCGTCGAAAATCTGTTACGCGTATCCGACGGCGCTAACGAGCGGCGCTTGAACGCGGAGTGATCGCTCGGTACGCGTCAGGTCTTAGGAAGAGAGAGAAATGTAGTGCGCAGGCAAGGTTATGGATTTGAGCGTGTCGATAGTTGTCTGAAGTGCACGTGGCGGCGCAAAGGTTTTTTCTGCGATCTTGCGCCGGCTCCGTTGAAGGCACTCGACGCTGTGACGTTCACCAACGTCTATCCGGTGAAGTCGGTCCTGTTCGCAGAGGGGCAGGCAGCACGCGGTGCATTCGTGATGTGTCACGGTACCGCGAAGCTGAGTATTTCCTCGAACGATGGCAAGACGCTCATCACCAAAATCGTCGCTCCCGGAGAAGTCCTCGGGTTGAGCGGTTCCATCTCGGGGAATCCGTATAAGACCACCGCCGAAACACTGGAAACGTCCCAGGTGAATTTCGTCAGCCGCATCGAGCTGTTGCACTTCATTGAGACCTACCATCAGGCGTCACTAAGCGCCGGCCGCACGCTGGCGCTGGAGTGCGAGGCGGACGTGGACCATATCCGTGCGCTGGAGCTTTCTCACTCCGCCACGGAGCGGCTGGCCAGCCTGATTCTTTCCTGGTGCCCTCCCGATCAGCAACCCTGCCGCGGTTGCCGCTTTCCTATGCTCATGACGCATGGAGATTTGTCGCAGTTGATCGGCAGCTCGCGCGAAACGGTAACGCGCATTCTGAAGATGTTCCGTGAAAAGAAGCTGATCTCGATGAAAGGATCGACGCTCACGATCCTCAACGCTGACGCGCTCGAAGGGCTGGCGCAGGACGAACGACCTGCTTGATGGGCTTGATCTTCCCGGGCCGTTCTGCTTCGGAGCCCGGCAGTGCCCGATTTACAGGCCACATCCACCAGAGCGCGATCAACGCAGCACAGACGAGCGGAAAGATCATCATGTGATCGGCACTGGTGTTCTCGCGCGGAAGCGCGCCGAGGGCTTGCAGAAGCGTCTGTGTCACGGGGTCATACCCACCATGCTTGATGAAGATCGTGTGGAAGATCTCGATCTCAATCGCGGCATTGGCGGCGGCCACGCCGGCCAGCGCCCAGGCCTTGCACGCATTTGCGGTGACGGCCGAGGAAGCGATTACCCATGCCGCCAGGAGGCGAAAGAACGGATCGAGCATGACGTGGAAGCGGAGATTCTTCGATGGCACGATCGCGAAGACAGCCACCGCGACGACGACGAATAGCGCAATCGAGCGCTCGCTGCCGCGTTTGGAGGCCGTCAACACGATGAACACGATGGCGGCTGCGGCGAGGATCGACACCAGCGGCGTCGTAATGAAGAAATCGAGCAATAGGCGGTGTGGCGGCCCGCTCTGATACTGCACGACGTACGGCGCCTTCATCGCGGACGTCACGAGCTCTCCGACGCGAAAGAACGTTCCGACGCTTCGCGTGAGCAGGCAGAATCCGGCGAAATAGAGAAACGGTGGGAGAGCGAAGAGCGCGACGTGGAGCAGACGAAGCTCCCGCGGCCGTCGGTGGAGAAGGAGAAGGGCGGCGAAGGCGGGGATCAGATAGAGAAACGACTCCTTGATCGCGAATGACATCGTCATGCTCGCGATTGCGAGAGCGATGAACCACCGCGGTGTCTCGTCGTCTCGTTGCGTGACGATGACCATGACGCAATACGTGCTGGCGAGCACGGAAAGGCAGAACACTTCGTCCTGCAGTCCGCGCCTGCCGAGGGCCAGCTCGATGCCGGAGACGGCGGTGAAAGCGGCCGCCAGAAGCGCGACGCGCGCGTCGAAGAGACGAAGCGAGAAGACAAAGATCAGCGGAACGACGAGGATGCCGGCGATCGTCGACAACCAGGCCAGAGCGCGCGGCTCGGTGCTTCCTTTAATGTGCGCGGCCAGTGTCGACAGGCCGAAATACCCCCAGCGAAGAGGGCTCGGGAAGTTCCAGCGCTGCGGATCACGCACGAACGTCTGTGCGATCTCCGGATACCCGCGAAAGAACCCTCGCTCGACGAGCGTGCGCGTGTAGTTCGCATAAACGGTCTCGTCGGCCGGCGAATAGGTCTCAACGTTGTTCCATCCGATGCGGAGTGCGGCGGCGATAATGAGGATCGCCGCCAGCAACCAGCGCTGGGTGCCCGTCAGATTGCGAAGACGCTTGTAATCACCGAGTTGTTGAGGCATCGAGATCTCGAAGGTTGTTTCGTGCACGTTCAAACTGCGGATCCGCCGTGATCGCCGCCTGGTACGCCACTGCAGCGTCATCGCGGAATCCCAGCGAGGCCAGAGACCAGCCGAGGTTGTTGTATGCCGTCGCCTTCGGCTCGAAACGGATCGCGGCGCGGAAGCCGGAAGCGGCCAGAGCGTGCTGGTCATCGCGCATGGAAGCCCACGCCTGATCGAAACAGGCTCTGTACGTGCCGCCTCGCAGATCGGCGCCGTCGCGCTGGACGGCGAGCGCTTCTGCGTCGGTCGGATCGATCTGAAGAATGCCTGCCGCAAGCGCTCGCGCTTTGCTGTCCTGACCGCGTCCCACCGCTACCTGCAACGCCAGCCGCCGCGGCGGAACCCACGTCGGCGCAATCTTTGCCGCCTCGGCCAGATGAGGTTCGGCCTCTGTTCCCCGCCCGCGCCGCAATAGCCATCGTGCGTAATAGAAGTGCGCATTGCGATCGGGATGCAATTCGAGAGCGCGGCGGAAGTGCTGCTCGGCGGCGACGTTATCGCCGAGGGCGGCGGCGACGATGCCGCGGTTGATTTCCAGTGTTCCGAAGGAAGGGGTGAACTGCGCGGCGCGGTCGAACGCCTCTTTTGCGCTGATATACCGGCCCACCTCCATCTGTGTAAGCCCGTAGTTCATCCAGCCCCGCCCATTTCGGGGGCTCTTCTGCGTCACGTCGCGCCAGAGCGTCTCCTCTGTGTGCCAGGCTTCATTGCGAGCGTGCGTTCCGTAAGCCAGCGCCAATGCAGAAATGACGACGACTGAGTAAGCCAGGCGCTGCGCTTGTGGCCAACGCCGCACAATGAGCTCCGCTGTCCAGACGAATGCCGCTGCGGCACCCATCAAAGGAAAAAAGAGGCGGTGCTCGTTGACGACTTCAGCGAGCGGAAACACGCTCGACGTCGGGAGTAGAGTGATTCCGAACCAGGCCAGACTGAACGCGATCGGTGCCTCCTCGCGTGTTCTGGCGAATCTTGCGATGGCCAGGCAGAGAAGCGCTACGAATGCGTAGCCGGCGATTGCGTTCGTGTCATACCAGTGCGCCATCGGCTGGAGATCGGTATCGGCGGACAAACCCGCGGGAAGAATCACCAGACGTGCGTAATGGAGCCAGGCATACGGCTGCGTAATCAAATAGCCGATGCGCGATCCTCCTCCGGCAATCCACTCCTTCGCGTTCATGGCATTGAGCCCGATCAGAAGCGCGATGCCGGTGATGAAGGACGGCAGCGCCGCCTTGAGCGCGTCGGTGGGACGCCGCCGCTCGACTAGCCAGACCCAGGCCATGACGATTCCGGCGAAGATCACGACAGGAGCCTTCGCCAGTGCGCCGATCGCCAGTGGAATGAGATAGAGCCCGCGGCGCCGCAGTGCCGGCCAACGGATGAATACGATCAAGGCTGCGAGCAATCCGATCGCGGAGAGCAACTCGCTCCGGCTGGAGAGGAGATTCATCGTCTCCGTATTGGCCGTGTGAAGACAAAAGATGCCCGCGGCAATGACGGCCAGCGTCTCCTGACCCGGCCCGAACAGCGACGTGTAGACGATCGAGAGGAGCACGCCAACGATGATCAGCAGTAGTAATTGGGTGACGTGGAAGGGAACCGGGTCCAGTGAGCCATGAACCGCATAGTCGAGCGCGAAGCTGAGCGTCACAATGGGCCGGTATGTGGCGTTGGACGGCTGGCTGCTGAACGTGTGGGCATCGGTGAAGAAACGCGTCCAGTGGGAGAGCGACTTGATGGATGCGTTTTCGACGATGACGTGGTCGTCGTCGAAGTGAAAGGAATTGTGAAAGAAATTCGAATAGGCGAGGGCGATGAGAGCCAATGCGATGCACGCTGCGATGAGGGCGAGAATCGGGAAGTGGCGTTTCATACGGACAGCGTAGGAGGTTGGAGAAGGGAAGGACGTATCGCCGGTCCATGTGCCATGTGACAAAAGGCACCGGCGCGTGTGCGCCGGTGCCTCCTGCTTACTGCGGCGTCGAGCTCTAGTTGGTGTTGAGCACGACGTACATGAATTCCTTGTTCTTGCTGCCCGAGACGGTGAACCATCCGTTGCCCTGACCGTCCAGCGAGAGCGGGTCGGGGCCTCCGCCATGGTAGTAGGTGAGGACGATGACGCTGCTTGTCGTCACAGTGGCGTCATAGACGGTGATATTGCCGCTGATGGGGATTGTGTTGACAGCGGAGTTGAATACGACTCCGGTGCCCTTTTGTCCCTGCGGACCTTGAATTCCGGGCAGACCTTGCGGGCCGGTTTCGCCGGTGGGGCCAGTGTCGCCCTTCGGACCGGTTTGTCCCTGCGGACCGGTGTCACCCTTCGGGCCAGTCTCGCCGGTCGGGCCAGTATCACCCTTCGGGCCGGTTTCGCCTGTCGGGCCAGTGTCACCCTTCGGACCAGTCTCGCCATTGGGACCGGTGATGCCAGCGGGGCCGGTTTCGCCCTTGGGGCCAGTCTCGCCGTTCGGTCCGGTTTCACCCTTGGGACCAGTGATGCCGTTCGGGCCGGTCTCGCCCTTCGGACCAGTGTCACCCTTGGGGCCAGTCTCGCCGTTCGGTCCGGTTTCGCCTTTGGGGCCAGTGATGCCGTTGGGACCGGTCTCGCCCTTCGGACCGGTTTCGCCTTTGGGACCAGTGATGCCGTTCGGGCCAGTCTCGCCCTTCGGACCAGTTTCACCCTTCGGGCCGGTTTCGCCGTTCGGACCGGTCTCGCCTTTGGGGCCAGTGATGCCGTTCGGGCCGGTCTCACCTTTCGGACCAGTAACGCCGGTGGGACCAGTTGCTCCGGCCGGCCCCTGCGGTCCGACTTCGCCCTGCGGACCCGCGGGTCCAGGGGTGGTGGCAATCGGATCGGGGAAGAAGAACCCGAGGATGTCGATCGTCAGGTCAGCGCCAGCATCTTTCGTCATCATGCCGAACGCCCATCCTCCGCCCAGCATTACGCCTGCTTCGTCAGTCGAATTGCCGTTGAGGTTAATCGAGCCTACCGGCATTAGATCGGGACTCAGAAGATCCGGATTGAACGCAACGACCTGGCCATTGCTGCTTCCATTGGACGTCGTCACGCGGACGGCGATCGCAACCGCCTTGTCGGGGATTACGCCGTAGCAGGGATTGACGAAGGTGTCGACCTGCAGCGGTCCCCTCACCGTGTAAATCCGGCGTTCCGCGATCGCGAAGGCCGGGCCACCCCACGGCGCCGGGTATTTGTCGGCCGCAAGCGTGCTGACAAACCGGCAGGGCGTGACCTCCTGAAATGTTGCCGGAGGCATCGTGCGTGTGCCTTCGTCTGTAACGATCTGCAGGGCGGTACGGACTCCCATCCCGGGAATCGTGTAAGGCGACGATCCGGTGGCTTGTGCATAGAGTGGTGCCGTCAAAATCATGACTGCTGTGCCTACCAGCAGGAGCCGCGCGAGTGTCTTGATTGCTTTTCTCATTTCGGTCTCCCTTTCTGACAATGCGCAATCGGTTTGCGCTGGGTGAACAATGGGTCTATCCATGACAGAGGGAAAGGTCATGCTGACGCAGCGAACGTGAGTGCTACGTGCGTGAAGGCGTGTCGCGCCCCACACGCGTTGCGGCTGCACGTCACAAGTGACGTGAGATGTCCAGGCATCCGCGCGGAGCGGCTTATTGCTCTCAATGCGCGTCTGATTCGAACTCACTCCGACTCGTGTACCCGGTAGGAGACTCACGCGGACCTGTGCCGGCTGACGTTACGGTTCTCGACGAATGGGCGAGGTTTCGGGTGCGACAGCCCGTCTGACAGAAGGAGACTCTCCGTTGATGCGCTGTCAGCCATCCAGTGCGATCAGTGCATCACACGGTTCGGTGCTCTCGATCACCGAACCATGTGCGGCCAGCCGATAGCGTGATCAACGTCGCGGAGACACTCGACGGCCGCGCCGTCTCCCGAGACGAAAGGTAGTGCAGCGTGTCTCATCCAGCGGTTTCGCCGATGCCTTCACAGCCTTGCACCACATGCTCCGCGCCGCGTTCATTCTGTTCGCTCTCGGAGGAGCTTCACGCCGTCTTCGAGTCGCTCAAGACGAGCGTCACCTTCGCGAAGGGAGAGGCTGCATTTCACGAGGCGGACCCGTGCCACAGCGTATTCGTCGTGTGCGCCGGGAGCATGAAGCTGGTGGCCTCTTCGAGCGAGGGAAAGGTCCTGCTGCTGCGCTTTGCGGGGCCGGGCACGCTTCTCGGCCTTGCAGAAGCGATGCTCGAACGCCGTCCGTACCAATGCTCCGCGATCGCCGCGGAGGCCTCTGCGCTCTCCGTCATTCCTGCAGAAACCTTCGTCCGGTTCGTGACAACGTATCCTGAGGCGTGTCTCCGGCTGACGGTGGCGCTGAGCGAGCATTACAAGGTCGCGCAGCGGGAAACGAAGTTTCTCGCCATGGGAGGCTCATCGGCCGCGCGCCTTGCCCATCTCCTGCTTGAAGAAGCGTCGGCCCACGGCATACTCGCAGAGGATGGAATCCACGTTCCATTGCACATCACGCATTCGGAGATCGGCCAGTCGATCGGCACGACGCGCGAGACGGTCACGCGAATCCTCGGAGAGCTTGACCACAGCGGTCTCATCGAGCGGACGGCAGACGCGATCATCATCCACGGTACGGAGGAATTGACCCGCCTCGCTGCGTACTGACGGCTACCGTTGCGATTCTCAACGAATAGACGGAGGGTTTCGCGCGACAACGTCTCGTGACTGAAGGGAGTATCTGCGTCGAGACGCACGGATACCTGCGATACTGATCGTCTGGCGCCGCCCACTTGAACATCAATGCGTAACATCGAACATGCCGCAACGCTTGCCTTCGACGTTCTGAACGCGCTGAGCGACAACATCGCGGTCCTTGATTCACGCGGCGTCATCGTGGCCGTAAACGACGCGTGGATCCGATTTGCTTCTGCCAACGGCGCTGCAGACGAACGGTTCTACGTCGGCACCGACTACCTTTCGGTCTGCGAAGATGCCCTTGCGCGCGGTGAAGACGGACCACTCGAACGAATGACTGATGGGCTGCGCTCGCTGCTCGCCGGAAACTCGGACGAGGTGTCGATGGAGTACCCCTGCGACTCGCCAACGGAGAAGCGATGGTTCGCGTTGAAGGTGACGCGGCTTCGCGGCGAATCGGGAGCGGCGGCGGTGGTTTCGCATGCAGACATCACGCGGCGAAAACGAATCGAACAGTCGCATCGTGAGGCTGAGCGCCTGCTGCGTACGGTGCTGGAGGCGCTTCCCGTCGGCGTATGGATACAGGACTCCGGTGGGCGGATCGTCCACGGAAACCCCGCCGGGCAACAGATCTGGATGGGCGCCCGGTTTGTTGGACCCGAGGAGTTTGGTCAGTACAAAGGGTGGTGGCTGAGCACAGGACTTCCGGTGGCCGCAGAAGATTGGGCGGCGGCCAGAGCCATTCGCAATGGGGAGACATCGATCGGCGAAGAGATCGAGATTGAATGCTTCGACGGAACCCGCAAGATCATTCTCAATTCAGCCGTCCCGCTCGTCGGCGAGTCTGGCTCGATCGAGGGAGCCATCATCGTCAATCAGGACATCAGCGCCCAAAAACGCGACGAGGCCGTGATCATGCGGGCCAAGGAAAGCGTGGAAGCGACGAGCCGTGAGCTGGCCGCGGCACTCGATCGCGAACGGACGCTCGGGCGTATCGATGATCTGACCGGCCTGACCAACCGGCGGCACTTCTTCGATCTTGCGGTCCATGCGGTCTCGGAAGCGGCGCGCTATCACCATGGACTGGCGCTGGTCATGTTCGACATCGACAACTTCAAACACACCAACGACACACTCGGGCACCAGGCCGGCGACCTCCTGTTGAAACGCATCGCGAAGGTGGGCCGCACGCATCTGCGCGAGTCCGACATCTTCGCGCGGTACGGCGGCGACGAATTCGTGATCCTGCTTCCTCACACACACGCACACGAAGCGGCCCTGGTTTCCGACAGGATGCGCGGCGATCTTTCTGCGCAGAGCATCGTCATGAAACAGGATGTCGTCACGGTGACGATCAGCAGCGGAATTGCCGAACTGTTGCCGCAGAACGACTCCCTCGATGCGCTGATCCACCGCGCCGACATCGCGCTGTATCAGGCAAAGAACGAGGGACGGAATCGCACAAAATTGTTCATGGGCGGTGAAGACCTCCGGCTATTTTGAGGCGGGAGAATCCACGATCTAGATTGTCGCTGCGCGCTTCCTCGGGCCTCGCTTCCGGAGAGTGACGCGCTCGCTCGGCGGCGAGGTATGGGTGTCCCCTTTCGCCAGCGCGGTGAGCAGATCCGACGTCGTCACGATGCCAACCAGACGTTCGTCATCGACAACGGGCAGACATCCGATGGCGCGTCCGCGCATCACTCCGGCCGCATGCCGGAGCGTTGCTTCCGGCTCGATCGTGACGACGTCGCGTGTCATCGCGTTCTCGACCGGCTGTTCATCGCCGGCACGGGCGAGATCTTTGCCCGCGATTACGCCGACGATCTGTTTTCCGGAAACGACCACGAGGTGATCGATCTCAACGGTACGAAGTGTTTCCCGCGCATCGGAGATGGTCGCCTTCGGGGCGATGCTTACGACTCTCTTCGACATGACATCCTGGATTCGCATGAGTGCCTCCTGGGGAACGGCGTTCGGAAGAACGTCCCTGCGAGAACATGGGTCGCTGCGCATTGGCGAGCGATGATGCGTGTCGCACGCTGGCGTGATGCAGACTGTTCGCGGTGCGGTTAAGAGTCACCGCATCTCGCGAGCCGGTCAGAAGCGGGAAGGTGCCTGGCGCATCGCAGCGTCCAGCCGTCCGTCGCGGTGGTACACGTCGGGCGCGAAGTGCAGCTCGCCCGACTCGTCGACGAAGGCGGTCCAGTAGAGGACGTGAACCGGAAGCGGCTTCGTGACCGGAATCGTCGTCTCGATGCCTCGCTGCGACTCCTGCACGATGCGGTCGCGCGTCCATTCGGGCCGGTCGCGCAACAGCCACTCGGCCAGATCCACAGGCTTCTCGATGCGCATGCAGCCGTGACTGAATGCGCGAGCGCTGGCCTCGAAGAGACTCTTCGCGGGAGTGTCATGCAGGTACACGTCGTACTTGTTCGGAATGTTGAACTTGATCAGCCCGAGCGAGTTCCACGGCCCGGGTGTCTGCCGCAGCTTGCCGCCGCGCAGCACTTCAATGTGCTCACGGGCCAGGTAGCCCGGAGTGCGATGTTCCTTCGGCCACAACTCCTTCTCGGCGATGCTGTCAGGCACATTCCAATCAGGGCTGAGGACGACCTGCGTGATGTTGCCGCTGAAGATCGGCGTGCGAAGGTAGTCCTTGCCGACGACGATCCGCATCGACATGACGGTACGGTCGTGTTCCGTCAACACGAGCGAGAACGCGGGAATGTTGATGAGCGCGTGCGGATCGCCGAGGTCGGAGGGGAGCCAGCGCCAGCGCTCGAGATTCAGCTCGATCTGCCGCACACGCGCGGCCGCTGGGATATTGAGCTCCGCGCGCGTGCGAGGCCCCACCACGCCATCGGCGCTGAGGCCCTGCAGTGATTGGAATCGCCGCACCGCGTGATCGAGAGAGGCATCAAATTCGTCGCTGGCCTGCGCAAGATCTCCGCTCGCAACGAGGCGCGCCGCGAGTTGCGCGACCATCGGGCCGCGGTCGCCGAGCCGGAGAGATTTCTTCGCGTCCCGGGGTTCGTCAATATCCGGCCATCCGCCGGCCGCAGCAATGCGCCGGTATGTCGCAAGCCAGCGGCGAAGTGCGGCGTACTCCGGATGTGCGGGCGGCATCCGCGCGATCGCCGCGCGCACGTCGTGCAGCTCGAGCGCGGTCTCCAACGCAGCGACGAGATCGTTCCCGCGCGGCGTCAGACACCAGGTCGGCTCGATCGATTCCGGATCGACGCGGCCCGAAAGCAAGTGCGAGGCGAGCAGAAAGAACGCGTCCGTGAGCAGAAGGTCGCGCTGCTCGGGATCAGACGTTCGTTCGATTGCTGCGAGATGGTAGTCCGCCGGATCGAGGCCGTCGTTCTTGGCATCGCGAATGGCGGCCAGCAGGTCGTCGCGATCGCGCGCGCTCCACGCCGGTGCAAACTGCCGGCGGCTGTAGAAAAGCGGAAGGGGACGCGACGCACAGATCGGATCGCCTCCGATCGTCACGATCCGCCCCTGGCTCAGTGAGTCGAT
>DATLVW010000904.1:0-4887 GCA_035577085.1 Thermoanaerobaculia bacterium | reverse complement strand
AAAGAGATGGCCAGGGAGCTGCTCACGACGGCCGAGCTGCAAAGCGTCATTCGCCGCCAGGGCTTCGACGGGATTCACGAAATCGAGACCTGCATCCTCGAGCCGGGCGGCGCTTTCAGTATCAAGGGAAAGTCGCCGTCGGCGGATGTAAAGCGCCACGACGAGCTGCTGCACCGCCTCGACGCACTGACCGCGCAGATCGCCGCGATGGAGAAGAAGATGGCAGGAGGATAAGAGCTCTCTGTGCCCTCAGTGTCTCTGTGGTTCATTCTTTTTTGAATGGTTAACCACAGCGTCCCGATCCTCGACATGCAGCCCGCCGCGGTACGTCCCGCCGCCGCTCGTGCCGAAGACGCCGCCCTCACCTTCTTTCAGGCCGTACGCGCCGCCTTTGTGAGCGGCCTCATCGTAGCCGGCGTTTGTCGGGTCGTTTTTCTCGTGCGGCGGGGTCGTCCCTTCCGCGGTGTAGTCGATGCCATCGTCGTCGCGTTTCGTCGCCATAATGCGGTTCGTGGTGCAAACGCCGCTCCCGATTGACGATGACGTGGCCGCGATCGTCGCGCACGTCCGCGCGCATCGCAGCGCGGTCGTCGTCGCGCCGCCCGGCTCTGGCAAAACCACGCGCGTCCCTCCTGCCCTGACCGCGATCGGCCGGACGATCCTGCTGCAGCCGCGCCGCGTGGCCGCACGAGCGCTGGCACGGCGCATCGCCAGCGAGCGCGGCTGGACGATCGGCAACGAGATCGGCTGGCAGATCCGTTTCGAGCGGCGCTTCTCCGAGCGGACGCGGCTGCTCGTGGCCACCGAGGGGATTCTGACGGCGCGGATGCAAAGCGATCCCCTGCTGAGCGATTTCGACGTCATCGTGCTCGACGAATTTCACGAGCGGAGCATTCACGCCGATGTCGCGCTGGCGATGGCGAAGCAGGCGATGGAGGCGCGTCCCGACCTCGCCGTCGTCGTCATGTCCGCCACCATCGCCGCCTCTGACGTCTCCCAATTCCTCGGCGGCGCCCGCGTGTTCGAAGTCGGCACGCGCCGCTTTCCGGTCGATGTTGTTTATCGCCCCGGCGTCTCCGTTGCCGGTGCCGTCCGCGAGCAACTCCGCAATCCTGCTGGCGACATCCTCTGCTTCCTGCCCGGCATGCGCGAGATCGAGCGAGCAGCCGCGGAGCTTGCGAATGCTGACGCGCTCGTCCTGCCGTTGCACGGCTCGCTCGATGTCGACGCACAGGAGCGTGCGCTCGCCCCTTCGCCGCGGCGCAAAGTCATCCTGGCGACGAACATCGCCGAGACGTCGCTGACCGTGGAAGGGATCACCGACGTCATCGACTCCGGCCTGCACAAGGTGTTGCGTTTCGATCCCGACACCGCCGTCGATCATCTCGTCGCCGAGCGCATTGCTGGTGATTCTGCAGACCAGCGTGCCGGACGCGCAGGCCGCACGCAACCGGGACGCGCCATCCGGCTCTGGGATGCGCGCGACATCCTCCGCCCCCATCGCGAGCCCGACATCGGCCGCGTCGATCTCGCTCCTTCCCTGCTCGACATCGTGGCCTGGGGTGGCGACCCGCGCACGTTCGCATGGTTCGAGCGGCCGGATGAAGAGCGCATCGAAGCCGGAATGGAATTGCTCACCTCCCTCGGCGCCATCGACAGCGGCCGCCTGACGCCCGCCGGCATGACGCTTCGCTCGCTGCCGCTCCATCCGCGCCTCGGCCGGATTCTCATCGACGCGCACGGCGCGGACGAAGCGGTGACGATCGTCGCGAAACTCGGCGGCGGCGGGCCACCCGAGGAGCGCGAGTTGGCTTCGATGTCCCGCAAGCTCCTCGGCGACGACTATCGCCAGCGCATCGACGACGCCACCTTGCGGCGCGCTCTCCTGGCCGGCTATCCCGATCGCGTGGCCCAACGCCGCGAGCCGAAGTCAGCCCGCGTGCTGTTGTCGTCCGGCACCGGCGCGACACTGGCTCGCGAGATCGACGACGGCAACGGCGAGTTCCTCGTCGTCCTCGACATCACCGGCGATCTCGTGCGCATGGCCCGCGTCGTCGAGCGCGAGTGGCTCTCCCCGACTCGGAAAGAAATCGTTCACGAGCTCGAAGGGAACCGCGTTCAAGCCATCGAGCGAAGCTGGTACGGCGCGATTTTGCTGCACGAGCAACGCGTGGCACCGGAGCATGCCGAGGCGGAACGGATCCTCGCGGAGCACGCGAAACCCGAGGAGATGCTCGTGCGGCGCGTCGCCTTCGCGCAGCTCGACGTCGATTGGCCTTCGTTGATCGCCATCGCCGTCGCCGGAAAACGAAGTCTCGACCAGGTTCAGATCGAGCTCCCCTTCCCGCTCCGCCGAAAGCTCGACGAGCTGGCGCCGCTCACGATCCCGCTGCCGAGCGGCCGCAGCGCCCGTTTGGAGTACCGCGACGACGGCTCCGTACTCGCCTCGGCCAAACTGCAAGAGCTCTTCGGCCTCGCCGAATCCCCCCGCCTCGGCCCCCACCGCACCCCAATCACCTTCGCCCTCCTCTCCCCCGGCGGCCGCCCCGTCCAGATCACGCAAGACCTCCGCGGCTTCTGGAACGGCGCGTACCAGGAAGTGCGCAAAGAGCTGCGCGGGCGTTACCCGAAGCACCCATGGCCGGAGGATCCGTGGACGGCACCTGCGACGCACCGGACGAAGCGGCGATAGGAGCAAAAGACAAGAGTGGGGCAATAACGCTGGGGGAAGATCAGGTTGTGACTTGTTGCGCTATGATTTCAGTAGGTGAGTGCGTGTCATCAACACTGAAGCTTCCAGAAGTCTCCGAGCCTGAAGGCGACTCAGCGTCGCTAATAAAGGAGTTTCAAGCTCACACCGAGCGGTGGCTCGCTGATACCGCGAATTCATCGAGTATTCGACAGACTGTCCTGCATCCCAGTTATCAGCGAATCATTGGCATGGGCCGCCCCGTGCTCCCGCTTATCCTTGACCGTCTCGCAGTAAATGCTGATCCGTGGTTCTGGGCGTTACGGGCAATCACCGGTGTGGACCCTGTCGATCCGCGAGACGCCGGTAAGATCGGAAGAATGGCGGAGGCGTGGCTGGCGTGGGGTCGCGAACAGAAGCTGACGCCATAGCAGACCTCGAGCGCTGGTTTTCCAGGCTACGTACTGGCACCTACAAGGTGACGAGCGCGTACGACCGGAAATACAACTGCGCGGCGTTTGCGGCGGGCCAAACCGATACCTGGTGGGAGCCGGCGCCTGATGGTTACTGGCCTCCTGGTGTTCCTTCGGAATACACCGTTGATGCGTACGCTGCGGCATACGGGAGTATTGGGTTTGTCGAATGCGACACCGCCACCTCCGAGAGAGGCTTTGAGAAGATAGCGATCTATGGAGACAACGGCGACTTCGTTCACGCGGCTCGTCAACTTCCATCGGGTGTATGGACGAGTAAGCTGGGACGGGCGGAGGACATCGAACACGAAACACTGCAGCAACTGGAAGGAAACGGCCAGTGGGAGTACCGTTTTGTTGTGAAGTTCATGAAACGGCGCTGGACGACGAAGGCGGATGGGTGAAACGTGAGGAGCTCATGGGAGCCTGAGATGTGGGAAGATCCAATCATCGAAGAGACTCATGCAGCTCGCGCGGAACTTGTAGAGCAAACAGGTGAAAGCATTCACGCGTTCTTCGAGTACCTCCGAGAGCGTGAGAAGCACGATACCGAAGGCGTCGTAACTCTTCCGCCGAACGCGCCGGAACCCACGATGCGCCACGTTGCCTCTCGTTGAGCAAGAGGCGGCCGTGATTGTGCTATTCAAAGCCGGTTGAACCACAGAGACACAGAGGACACAGAGGAGGAGGAAAAAGGACTTCTTCCCTCATCCTTCATCCCCCGCTCCGTGGTTCAATGAATCCCTGGTTCCGAATCTTGAGAACGACATGAGCCTCTTCACGCCCGCTGTTGTCGTGATTCTCGCGTTGGCCGCCCTTTGCGCGCTCTTAGCCTTCAGACTGCGCTCCCTGTTCATCAAATACCCGCTCCTCCTCGTGGCAACTGCTCTCCTGGTTCTGGCGATCTGGCTGGGCGCCAGCGACGCGTGGGCGTTCCGCGACGGCTTTCCACTTCCGGCGCCCGGTTACGCCTGGTCCGAGACGCACGGGCTGGCCGCCGCCAAGGCGTTCCTCCTCGGCTTCTGGGTATCACTACTTGGTGCCGTCGCCGTCGCCGCGTTGATCGTAGCGAGCTGGCGGCACCCTGCTTCGCCCGGAACCGCGCAACACAGTCAGCATTGATTGCTCAAGGCTGGCAGATTGCTTCCGCTTCGCGTCAGCCGAGGGCGCTGCGTAGGATCGCGGCGGCCTCTCGCGGCACGACGCGCCGCAGCTGGACGCGCGGGGTGCCGTGCCAGGCGGCGCAGGCATGGATCGCGGCGGCGATCTTCTCTGCGAGCGCGTCGTCGATGGCGATGCCTTCTTCGAGATGGAGCGACTTCACCTCAAAGATGCCGGCGACGCGATGGGCCTTCGCGTCGAGGCGGCCGACCAGCCGGTCGCCAACGAGGATCGGGAGCGTGAAATAGCCGTAGCGCCGCTTCGGCGCCGGCGTGTAGCACTCGATGCGGTAGTCGAACCCGAAGAGCGCCAGGGCGCGCTTCCGGTCCCAGACCACCGGATCGAAGGGCGAGAGGAGCGTCGCATGCGAGGGACGGCGGCCGCGGCGGATCGCAGCCAGCGTCGGGAGATGGTCCCGATGGAGAAACGCGTCGCCAGCCACGCTCTCGATGCGCGCGGGAAGGAGCTCGCCGTCGCGGACGAGCGACTCGATCGCCACCGTCGTCTCGGCGAGGCTCATGCGGTAGTAGTCCGCGGCCCAGCGGGCAGTAGCGACGCCGAGCG
>DATLVW010000903.1:0-9940 GCA_035577085.1 Thermoanaerobaculia bacterium | reverse complement strand
CGAGCATCGATTCCGTCATGGCCATCCGGACCGCGGCGACGCAGCTCGGCGCGTGGGACGCGGACATCGTCGATGTACCGTCACTGACGTACGTCGTCAACGAGAAGAGCACGGCCTTCCTGGCATGGACTGCAAAGATCTCGTTCAAAGATGCGGACGGCCCCGAGCTGACGCAGGTCTATGCCGATGCATCCGGCAGCGGCGATCTCGTTCGCTGGAGCGGCTTGTTCCAGCGCCTCAAGAGCCGCAAGGTGTACACCGCGAACAATGGCACATCGCTTCCGGGCACGCTGCTGTGGAGCGAGGGTGGAACGCAGACGTCGGACACGACCGCGCAGGCTGCCTACAACTACGCCGGCAACGTCTACGACTATTACAAGAACGTCCTCGGCCGCGACTCGTATGACAACGCCGGCGCCACGATCATCTCGTCCGTTCACTATTCATCGTCGTACAACAACGCCTTCTGGAACGGTTCGCAGATGGTGTACGGCGACGGCGACGGCACAACGTTCATCCCCCTGTCGAAAGCACTCGACGTCGATGCGCACGAATTGACGCACGCCGTCACCGAGCGCACCGCCGCTCTCGCCTACTCGAATGAGTCGGGCGCACTCAACGAAGCAACCTCCGACATCATGGGCAACTCGTGCGAGGCGTATTCGAAGAACGCCGGCACACCGAACTCGAACACCTGGAAAGTCGGCGAAGACATCTACACGCCGAACACCGCGGGTGACGCGCTTCGCTACATGAACAACCCCACGCAGGACGGCAGCTCGAAGGATTGGTATCCGTCGCGCTACACCGGAACCGCTGACAACGGCGGCGTCCACTCCAACTCGGGCATCGCCAATCTCGCCTACTACCTCATGGTCATGGGCGGTACGCACCCGCGCAGCATGAGCACAGTCGTCGTGCCGGCACTTTCGGCGACATCGTCTACGTCGCTCGATATGGCCCAGCGCATCTGGTATCGCGCGCTGACCGTCTACATGACGTCATCGACGAACTTCCAGGGTGCACGTAACGCCACCGCGCAGGCGGCGGCCGATCTTTATGGCGGCACCGCTGGCTCCGCGTACAACAGCGTCCAGAAGGCGTGGGACTGCGTTGGCGTTCCGGGCGGCACGGGCGGCGGCGGTGGTGTAACGACGCTTTCGAACGGCCAGACCGTAACGGGCATCGCCGGCGCAACCGGAAGCTGGACCTACTACAAGATCACGGTTCCAGCGAGCCAGGCCTCGCTCAAGATCAACATGTCCGGTGGCACAGGTGACGCCGATCTCTATGTGAAGCTCGGGGCGCAGCCGTCTGCCACGGTTTACGACTATCGTCCGTATCTCACCGGCAACACCGAAAGCGTTTCGGTCACCAACCCTGCGGCAGGCGACTGGTACATCGGACTCAATGGTTATGCGGCGTACAGCGGCGTCTCGCTGGTTGCCACGTATACCGGCGGCGGTGGTGGTGGCGGCTGCACGACCTACAGCGGCACGCTCAGCGGTACGGGCGCATCGCAGATCCAGCCGAACGGCACGTACTACCAGACGACCGTAAGCGGCGCGCAGACAGCCCAGCTCACCGGGCCGGCCAGCGGCGCTGATTTCGATCTCTATCTCTACAAGTGGAACGGTTCGTCCTGGGCAGTGGTGGCATCCTCGGAAAGCTCAACGGCCAACGAGAGCATCAACTACAGCGGCACGGCCGGCTACTACGAGTGGAAGGTTCTCTCGTACAGCGGCAGCGGCAGCTACACGCTCTGCATCAGCCATCCGTAGTCAACGTCTCTTTGCATCGAACAAAGGGCCCGCCGCGCGCAACGCGCGGCGGGCTTTTGCGTCTTCGGCGTGGAGCACTCTGCTTGCTCAAGCGAAGACGTGAAGGCCGCAGCTAGTTGGAGCACAGGCCGCGGCGGCGCATTACCGAGAGGTGTGATGACGCGATCGCGCCATTCTGATCCGGCGACGCTATTGCCGATACGTGCAAGACGTTGTGTGTCATCCTGAGCCGCCGAAGCCGCCGCAAGTTTCACGACGCTCGCACCCGGCAGGCATCGGCGGCGTAGGACGGTCGAAGGATCTCAAGTTGCGAAGATCTCGTTCGAGCGTTATTGATCACGATCGCTCGCGCTGGACGAACACGATCTGCGAAGTTTGAGATCCTTCGACGTCCTACGCCGCCGAGCACGCACTGCGCAAACATCGCGATTCGCGCGGGCGGCTCCGGCAGTCTCAGGATGACACAATCTCGATTGCGCGATCAGTCGGGATGAAACTCACCCTGACCCTGAAATTCTCATACTTGTAGGGGATTGGCGGCAGCACCTTGCTGAAAGGTGTGAGAAATGGGGACTAGAATCGATCGGATGAACGCGAAAGAAAGCCTCCTGAAGGAAGCAGGCTACTGGTACAACTTCGAACGAATGTCCTACAGCAACCGCCTCGCGAAGAAAGTGTTCGCTGCGGAAACGATCGAGGACAATACAGAAGAATGGCTCGCTGAGAGAGTCGCGGAGCCCAACACAACGGGAGACTGGCAGTTCTACGATGAACCGGCCGGCTCAGTACGACGCGCGTTTGTCGCCGAACTGGAGAATGGGCGAACCGCGCACAGTTGAGAACCGGCTGCAGAGCCGCAACAACCAAGGGTTTCTTGCGTTATGGACATTCTTTGAGAACGCGTTGCTGCACCACAACGAGAGCGTCGCGCAACTTCATGATCTCGTGCGGCACTCCCTCTCCCGCTTCGCCGTACCAGGACGTGGAGTGCGCCCCGACGGTGATCGTGTAACGAATCTGGTCGGGAGAACCATGCGGACGGTCGGTACTGGCGTACGACTCCGGCCATGCTTCGGGACGTGCCGCCGCGGCCAGCTCCCGCAGCCGCGACTCTTCCTCGGCGCGCAGCGCGCCACGGCAAGAGCGCCGCATATCGCTGGCCTCGATGCTCGTGCCGTCGATGGCAACGCCGCCAACTCCCTTGCCGGTGAATCCGCCGTCGCTCGTCAGTTTCAACGTCAACCTCGCCTCCGTCGTACCGCAACCTGACAGTAGCAGGGCGGCCACCAACATCGCATGTTTCATTCGATACCTCGTCGCTCTCACATGGACGCAGCATCTGTGCCCGGCAATCAGGAAGCAATTCTCGACGTCGTAGTGTTTGAGGCAGAGTATTCAGTGCGCGAGGTGCTTCATGCGAACAACTCTGACGATTGATGATCAACTGACCCGTGAGCTCAAAGAGATCGCGCTTCGAACCGGCAGACGCTTCAACGCTGTCGTCAACGAAACGCTTCTCGCCGGACTACAGAACCTGGGCACACCTGCGCGGAAACCTTACCGCCTCGAAACGGTCTCGCTCGGAGGACTGACGAAAGGCTTCAACCTCGATAAAGCCCTGCAAATCGCGGATTCGCTGGAAGACAACGAGATCGCACGAAGACTCGATGCTTCATCGCATCGGAGACATCGAACCAGCGGCAATCCCAAATGAAACTCCTGCCACTGATCCTCCTCGCGTCCCTCATCGTTCCCCGCGCAAACGCACAGTGGCCGCAGATCGGTGCAAACCCGGGCCATAGCGGGAAGGTAACGGTCGCGGCGCAGCCACTGCTGCAGCTCATGTCCGACATCGTCTACGACCCGTTCGTCGCGCAGGAGCAGGCTGCGTTCGGCGGCGACCTCTTCGTTCACTACCAGGTGCCGCTCATCGATGACGACGGCGTCTACATGGAATTCAAGTCAGGCACGTTTACGTCGCCGGAACATTGGGAGACGCAGGACTGGAGCATCCACGGCCTGCGGTGGCAGGACGGCACGCTGGTGGACCGCTGGACGGCGCCGAGCGATTGGAAGCCGGTGCCGGCGAACGGCGCTGCCTTCTTCGAGCCGGTGTTTCACTCGGTGCTTGCGAACGGCTTTCTCTACATGCCGGGCGCCGGCGGCACGCTGATGCAGATCGACCGGAGCGATGGCCACCTGGTGACGCGAATCAATCCATTCGGCTCACTCGATCCGAACATCTACGTCTCCGGCGTTCCTGCCGCCGATGCGGCGGGAAACATCTACTACGGCGCGTTCCGGCTCGATGCCTCGAATCCCTGGGGAAAGGACATCACCGGCGCCTGGCTGGTGAAGGTACAGGCGGACGGCAACACGCGCGCGATCCCCTTCGCCACTCTCGTTCCGAACGCGCCGAAGCCAACGGACCAGTGCACCTATGCGTTCAGCCCCGGCGCGCCGCACCCACTGCCACCATCTCCGTCCGCGGTGGCACCGACGATCCCATGCGGTTCCGTAAGGCCCGGCATCAACGCAGCGCCTGCCATCGCCGCCGACGGCACGATCTACGTTGCTGGTGTCGCGAACTTCAATCCCTTCTGGTCGTACCTCGTCGCGGTCAACGCCGATCTCACGCCGAAATGGAGCGCATCGCTGCGCAATCGTTTTCATGATGGATGCGGTGTGCTCATCCCGTATGGAACTTCCTCGGGTGCATGCCGCGCCGGCGCAACTCTCGGTGTCGATCCGAACGACAATCAGCCCGGCTCGGGAGTCGTGAGCGACGACTCCACATCGTCGCCGGTCGTCCTCCCCGACGGCTCCGTTCTGTACGGCACCTACACCGGCTACAACGGCGCGCGCGGACATCTGACGCACTTCTCCTCGTCCGGAACGTTCCTGATCTCCTACGATTTCGGCTGGGACATTACGCCCGCGGTGTGGGAGCACGACGGCACGTGGTCGATCGTCATCAAGGAGAACTTCTACGCGGCTCCCCAGAAGTACTTCATCACCCAACTCGATGCAAATCTGCAGAGGGAGTGGCAATTCAAGAGCACGAACACCCTGGCCTGCGGCCGCGGGCCGGACGGCAATGTGTTCTGCGCCGACGAGCAGCCGAACGGCTTCGAGTGGTGCGTGAACGCGCCGGCGATTGATAGCCGAGGAGTTGTGTACGTGAACAGCGAGGACGGCAATCTGTACGCTATCGGCCAGAACGGCATCGTCCAGGAGAAGATCTTCCTCCAACTCGCCCTCGGCGCCGGCTACACCCCCGTGTCGATCGGTGCTGACGGAAAGATCTACGCGCAGAACGCGGGACACCTTTTCGCTGTCGGCGGCTCCCGGCCGCGCGTACGGGCAGTGCGGCATTAGGCACTGTTCGCCGTATCGGAAGGGGTCAGGTCGAAACCGAAACTGACGACGGGTTGCATCGAGCGGAGTGTTCGTAGCGAGGTGTCGTCAGTTTCGGTTTCGACCTGACCCCTTCCGATCTGCTTCGGCGAGATCGCAATCTCCCTCGATGTGATCCCGATCTCCTCCTCCGAGGTACCGATCTCCCGCTGCGTGATCCCGATCTCGTTCGCCGAGGTTGCGATCTCCTTCGGCGAGATCGCGATCTCTCTCCACGAGATCACGATCTCCTTCTCCGAAGTCCCGATTCCCGCCCTTCTTATCGCGATCTCCATTTTTTAGATCGCTATCTCCCCTTTTCTTGAACCGACCACGCGAAGTCCCCTTTCGACCCCGCCATTTCTCAAAAGGATCTCTCCTGATCTCAAAACGATCTGCCGGTTTCCTAAAACGATCCCTCTCGATCGCAAGTCGATCTATCGGTCTCTTGAAACGACCTCGCGAAATCTCAAATCGACCACTCGGAACCTCAGATCGATCACCTTCCCCGAAATCGCGATCTCCTTCCCCGAAATCGCGATTTCCTCCGAAGAGATCGCGATTTCCATTTTTGATATCGATACCCCTCTCAATCTCAAAACGACCCCTCCCGATCTCAAAACGACCCCCCCGAAGCTCTGAACGACCACACCCATTCTTAAAACGACCCCCCGGAATCTCGTTTCGACTCCTCCATTTCTCAAGTCAACCCCGCCCGATCTCAAAAGAATGGGATTTTTTCTTAAAACGACCTCTCCAAATCGCAAAGCGATCTATAGGTTTCCCAAAGCGATCTCGCGAGAACGAATCGCGATCTCCTTTTTCGAGATCGCGACCCCTCCCAATCTCAAATTGCCCCCTCCGAGTCTCAAATCGACCCCCCTGATTCTTAAAACGACCCCTCCGATTCTTAAAAAGACGCCCCTCGATCTCAAAACGACCCCTCCAAGTCTCGGATCGGTATGGGGTTTCGAGATCGCGAGGCCTCCGAAGGCGCTGCGGATGTCGCCCTGGGTCGGCACCTGCGAAAGGAGTCCCGCACGTTTGAACATCGTTTCGCTCTCGGAATTGGAAACTCACGAACCGCGAGAACGGATCGTCAGCTCTGTCCCGGCCGCAGCGCGCTTGCAGGCACCGGCTCGCCGAAAAGGAATCCCTGCACGTCTTCGCATCCCTGTTCGCGCAGGAAATTGAGCTGGCGCTCGGTCTCCACGCCTTCGGCCGTCACGCGAAGGCGGAGACCGCGAGCCATGCCAATGACAGCGGAAACGATGGCGCGGTCGGCGGCACTCGCTTCGATCTCCTGCACGAACTCCTGATCGATCTTCACGCTGTCGATCGGGAAGCTTCGCAGGTAATTGAGCGAGGAGTGGCCGGTGCCGAAGTCGTCGATGGCGATCTGCACACCCATCTCCCGCAAGCGGTGCAGCGTTGCAATCGTTCGGGCAGTGTTCTGCATCGCCAGGCTCTCCGTGATCTCCAGCTCCAGGCTACTCGGCGCCAATCCGGAGAGCTCGAGCGCTGCGGCGATCAGTTGCGGGAGATCGGAGTGCTGGAATTGCCGAGGAGAGAGGTTGACGGCCATGCGAAACGAGGACTGACGGCCCTGCTCCCACGCCTTTGCCTGACGGCAGGCTTCGTTCAGCACCCACTCCCCGATCGGCACGATCAGCCTTGTCTCCTCGGCGACAGGAATGAACTCCAACGGTCCCACCACTCCAAAACCCGGCCGGTTCCAGCGGATGAGCGCCTCGACGCCGGTGATCCGGCCGGTGGCAATGTTGATCTGGGGCTGGTAGTACAACTCCAGCTCCTCGCGTCCGAGCGCGTGACGCAGATCGCTCTCCAGAGACAGCCGTTCCAGGGCCCGGCTGTTCATGGCCGGAGTGAACATCTGATAGGAATTCCGGCCGGCATCCTTGGCCCGATACATGGCGTGGTCGGCATTCGCAAGCAGCGTCTCGGCCGTGTCGCCGTCGCTCGGAAAGAGCGCGATGCCGATGCTGGTCGTGAGAAAGAGCTCGGTTCCCTCGATGGCCAGCGGCTGCGCGACAGTCTCGAGCACCTTCTGCGCGATCTTCGCAGCATCGTTGCTCGTCTTGAGATCGGCGAGGAGCACGGTGAACTCATCGCCTCCCATCCGGGCCACCGAATCTTCTTCGCGGAGCGCGGCCTGCAGGCGCATGGCCACGGCTTTCAGAAACTCGTCGCCGACCGAATGTCCGAGGGTGTCGTTGACCACCTTGAAGCGATCGAGATCGAGGAACATCACCGCCAGCGGGTGTTTCAGGCGGCGGGCGTGGGCGAGCGCAACGGTGAGCCGGTCGCGAAAGAGCCGCCGGTTGGGAAGTCCTGTCAGGGCGTCGTGATACGCCTGATATTCGATGTGTTCTTCGACCGTTTTTCGCTCGGTGATGTCGCGGGAGACGCCGACGACTTCGCGGATCTCGCCCGAGACGACGTCGAGGATGATACGGCTCGTCGTCTCGAACCAGACCAGTGAGCCGTCTTTCTTCTCGACGCGATAGGCAAACGTCGTCGGACCCGCCTCGTTGATCAGTGCCGAGAGATGACGGACTTCTTCGCGGTCCGGCGGGAAGATGAAGTCGTAAAACGAGTGTCCGACGAGATCGGAGGGCTCGTATCCGAGCAACCGTCGTGACGCGTCCGATGCATAGAGAATGATTCCGCGGCTCGAAGTCCGCGAGATCATGTCGGTCGAATTCTCGGCCATGAGCCGGTAGCGCGCCTCGCTATTCCGCAGCGCTTCCGCGGCCATGCGCCGTTCGGTGATGTCGTTGTGCACGCCGATCGATCCGATTACGTTGCCCACGGCGTCGACTACAGGCGAGCCGCCGATCTCCAGCCAGATCACGGTCCCATCCTTTCGTCGAATGCGTAGCTCATACTGATCGGCGATGTGGCGTATTCGCAGCCGCGTCTTCTGATGCAACAGGGCCACGTCTTCGGGATAGGCGAGCAACAGATCAGCCTTCGTGCCGACGAGCTCTCCGCGCGAGTAGCCGACCATCTCGCAAAAACGATCGTTGACGAACTGCAGGACACCGTCGTTGTCCGTCCTGGTGAGTCCTTCGCGCATCCGCTCGACGAGCAGGCGGTAACGCTCCTCGCTTTCCCGCAGCGCGTTCTCAGCCAGCTTGCGGTCGGTGATGTCGATGACGGTCCCTTCCAGAATCTCGGGATCTCCTTCGAGCAGGTGAACGCTTTCGATGAGCCAGCACGGGCGGCCGTCTTTCCGCCGCAGGGAGATCTCGTTGCTGGTCATCATCCGTTCCCGGCGAAGGATGGCGATGTATTCGTCGCGATGCGACGGATCCTGATAGAGGTCCCGCGCGGAGCGCTCCATCAACTCCTGACGAGAAGAGAAGCCGAGAATGCGGGCCAGGGCTTCGTTGCATTCCAGTATGCGGCCGTCGATCGTGGTGCGATAAACGCCGGCAAGATTGCGCTCGAAGAGTAGACGATGCTGTTGCTCGCTGGCGCGCAATGCCGCCTCCGTCCGGTGACGCTGGATGGCACTGACGAAAATCTCGCCGATGATTCGCAGCAGCGAGATGGCGTCCTCGCTCCAGCGCCGCCGTTCCGTGGAAGCGACTCCAAGCGCGCCGAGCGAGGCGTGGTGGTACATCATCGGCACGAAGGCGACGGAGCGGTTACCGGCCCTCTCGTACGCTTCCCGCTCGGCGGCCGCTTCTCCCGGCAGATCGTCGATCGAGATCGTCAGTTGCCGGCGATCGTTCAATTGCCCGGAAGTCCAGGGGAATGCCGCGAAAGGAACTTTCTCGCCGAGGCCACGGGTCACGGCTGGATCGGCATTCCATTCATGCGTGAGCACCGCCCACGCCCCATCGTCGCTGAACATGTAGATGTACGCGCGGTCGGCACCGACGAAACGCCCCACGCTCTCCAGCGCGGCGGTGATCTCCCGATCGACGCCGGCGGCGTCAACGTTGATGAAGTTCGTGGAGATGCCGGAGATCAGCCTCTCGAAGGCGAGGCGGTGATCGAGCATCTCATGCGCAGACTGCGCCCCAGACTGTTTAGTGAGCGAAATCACGTCCGACAATCGAGTCTCCCAGGGTGAATTCGTTACGTTAGCACCGTCCGGCAGGAGTTGCTGCACACTGGTTCGGAAGCCCGGATCGCTTCTTGCTCTAGAATCGGAGGATGAGAAACCTCCTCATCGCCGCCGCGCTCGTTCTGGCAGCCTGTTCATCCTCGGCACCGGCTACCCCGCAACAGAAGGCCAACGTCCCCGATCCCGATTTCGAGATCCGTCAGATCGTCGGGCCGCGGGAGCAGAACGCGGACGAGGGGCCGTTGGAGGTGAAGTATCGCCTCGATATCGGCAATCGTGCGGACGTGCCGATCACGCTCGCCCGAGTCGAGATGTTCACGGTGAATCCCCCGGGCGGGGCGTACACACTCGATGTCCAGCATCGCACGTATTACTTTCGCAGAGCGATCGAACCGCACCAGACCGCCAGCATCGAGTTCTGGGCCAAGGCGTACGCCTACGGCGCCGGGCCGCGGGAAAACGAGCCGGTCACCGTGCGAGGCACTCTTTATTTCGAGTCGCCCAACGGTTATCTGCGCCACGTGTTCGTGAAAGAGCTCAGCCAGTATCCGGGGCAGAACGATTGATCGGGGCAGAGATCAGAGACCAGAGATCGGAGGTCAGGAGTACCTTTCTGGTCTCTGGCCTCCAGTTCTGCCCCCGCTATTGATCTCTGATCTCTCGT
>DATLVW010000902.1:0-2929 GCA_035577085.1 Thermoanaerobaculia bacterium | reverse complement strand
GATGAACGAAAAGATCCGCATCCGGCTCAAAGCGTATGACTACCGCGTTCTCGACCAGTCGACCTCCGAAATCGTCGACACGGCCAAGCGAACGGGCGCCCGTGTAGCGGGACCGATTCCTCTGCCGACGCAGATTGCGCGTTACACGGTTCTGCGCAGCCCGCACGTCGACAAGAAGTCGCGGGAGCAGTTCGAAATGCGGACGCACAAGCGGCTGCTCGACATCCTCGAGCCGACGACCCAGACGGTCGACGCGCTCATGAAGCTCGAGCTGCCCGCTGGTGTAGACGTCGAGATCAAGGCGTTCGGGAAATAGCACACACGAACCCGGGAAAGGGTTCCAAGGTGAACGACATGGCAATCGAAGGAATCATTGGCAAGAAGGTCGGAATGACCCAGGTGTTCGCTGACGACGGAGCACTCGTCCCGGTGACGGTCATTCAGGCCGGCCCTTGCCTCGTGGTACAGAAGAAGACGAGCGAAAAGGACGGCTATGACGCCGTCCAGGTCGGTCTCGTCGAGAAGATCTCCAACCGCCGGATCACCAGCGCGGCGCGCGGGCACTTCGAGAAGGCGGGCGTTCCGCCGGTTCGGACGCTCGTCGAGTTCCCGTACGAAGGCGACGCCAACGTGGGAGACCGCGTGCAGGTCGACATCTTCAAGGCGGGCGACTCGATCGACGTTGTCGGCCAGTCGAAGGGCAAAGGCTTCCAGGGCGTGATGAAGCGTCATCACTTCGGCGGCGGCCGGGCCACTCACGGCTCGATGTTCCATCGCGCTCCCGGCTCGATCGGCGCCTCGGCGTTCCCGTCGCGTGTCATGAAGGGCATGCGCATGGGCGGCCGTATGGGCGGCGATCAGGTCACGGTCAAGAATCTCCGCGTCGCCAAAGTGGATGCAGAGAACAACCTGCTCTACATCCGCGGCGCAGTTCCGGGCGGAAAGAACGGCCTCGTCGTCGTTCGCTTCTCCAGGAACGGGAAGCGGGGTGAATAACATGCCGACCATCGACATCAAAGACTGGAACAACAAGAAGGTGGGCTCGGTCGACCTTCCGGAAGCGATCTTCGCCTATCCGTACAAAGAACACCTCATCCACGAAGCAGTGCGGAACTACCTCGCCTCGCTTCGCCAGGGAACGCACAAGGTCAAGAACCGCTCGGAAGTCAGCGGCTCTGGCAAGAAGCCGTTCCGGCAGAAGGGCACCGGCCGCGCACGTCAGGGCGGCGCCCGCCCGCCGATCCATCGTCATGGCGGCACGGTTTTCGGTCCCACGCCTCGCGATTACTCCTACAAGATGAACGCGAAGGAAAAGAAGAACGCGCTTAAGTCGGCGCTCTCGCAGCGGGTCAAGGAAGGGAAGCTCGTCCTTCTCAATGATCTCGCCGTCGATGAGGCCAAGACCCAGGCGCTGGCCGCGAAGTTCACCGGCATCGGCGTCGAAGGGAAAGCGCTTCTCGTCGATTCGTTCGAGAACGCGAACCTGGCGCTGGCAGCCCGGAACAACCCGAAGCTGACGCTCGTCGATGCGCTGCACGTCACCGTGTACGACGTCGTCAACTCGCGCTTCGTGGTTCTCAGCCAGGATGCGCTGCAACGGCTGACGGAGGCACTCGAGTCATGAATGCGAACCAGATCATCCGGCGCCCGCTCGTCACCGAGAAATCGACGATGATGCGCGATGCCGGCGACAACATCCTGGCCTTCGAAGTCGACGTGAAGGCGAACAAGATTCAGGTCAAGAGCGCGATCGAAGAGCTCTTCAAAGTGAAAGTCCAGGAAGTGCGGCTCTTCAACGTCCGCGGCAAGATCAAGCGGATGGGCCGTTATCAGGGCAAGCGCCGCGACTGGCGCAAGGCCTACGTGCGGCTCGAAAAGGGACAGAAGGCCCCGAACTTCATCGAGGGCGTCTAGCTTCCTAAGGCGATAAACAGAGGACACTATGCCTGTCAAGAATTACAAACCGACGTCTGCCGGCATCCGCTTCCAGTCCCATCACACGTTCGATGAGATCACGAAGACGAAGCCGGAGAAGTCGCTGACGAAAGGAAAGCCGAAGACTGGCGGCCGTAACTCGGGCGGCCGGATCACTTCGCGCTTCATCGGCGGCGGCCACAAGCAGAAGTATCGCGAGATCGACTTCCGCCGCGAGAAGCACGGAATCCCGGCGAAGGTCTCTGCGATCGAATACGACCCGAACCGCACGGCGCGCATCGCCCTGCTGAACTACGCCGACGGCGAGAAGCGCTACATCCTCGCGCCGAGCGGACTGGAAGTCGGTTCGACGATCATGTCCGGCCCCGACGCCGACATCCTCGTCGGCAACTCCCTCCCGCTCTCCAAGATCCCCCTCGGCACGACGATTCACAACATCGAGCTGAAAGAGGGAAAGGGCGGACAGATGGCTCGTTCGGCCGGGGCTTTCGCTCAATTGATGGCGCGCGAAGGCGACTGGGCGACGCTTCGTCTCCCTTCGAGCGAGATGCGCAAGGTTCACGTGCGCTGCTATGCGACGATCGGTCAGGTCGGAAATCTCGAGCACGAGAACGTCTCGATCGGTAAAGCAGGCCGCACGCGTCACGCGGGAAAGAAACCGCATAACCGCGGCGTCTCGATGAACCCTGTCGATCACCCGCTCGGCGGCGGTGAAGGCAAGACCTCGGGCGGCCGTCATCCGGTGACGCCGTGGGGCAAGCCGACCAAGGGTTACAAGACGCGCAGCAACAAGCGGACGGATGGCATGATCATCCGCCGCCGCAACAAGGGCAAATAGGATGGCGCGTTCCGTCTGGAAGGGTCCGTTCGTCGACGGCTATCTGCTGAACAAGGCAGACGCCGCGCGCCAGTCGGGCCGCAACGAGATCATCCGCATCTGGTCGCGGCGGTCCACCATCCTGCCGCAGTTCGTCGGGCTGACCTTCGGCGTCTA
>DATLVW010000901.1:0-6685 GCA_035577085.1 Thermoanaerobaculia bacterium | reverse complement strand
GATCGAGCGACCTCCCGACGCAGACGAGCAACGGCGAGCGCGGCGGCTCGTACTCGCAGACGTTCGGCTACAACAGCGCCGGCGAAACGATCCGCGCGACGCTCGCCGGCCTTTCGTCGGATCAGCACTTCGACCAGGGCGGCAATGTCACGAGCCGGACCGAGCCGAACCGCAACGAGGCGAAGTACGAGTACGACAGCCGCGGTGCGCTGACGAAGGAGACGCTGCCCGATTTGAAGCAGATCGCCCATGAGACCAGCGCCCTCGGCGTTTCCACCAAGTACACCGACCAGGTCGCGCAGGACACCGCCGTCACCGACAAGGACTTCATCGGCCGGCCGCTGCTCCGCAAGTATCCGGACAATACGACCGAGCACTTCGAGTGGGAAGGCCCCCGTATCTCGACGTATACGAACCGTCAGGGCCAGAAGGTCACCTATAACTACTACCCCGATTCGGGGAAACTGTTCCAGATCGTCGGCAGCGTGATCCTCGACGAGTTTCATTACGACGCCGCCGGCCGCATCTCGGTCATGAAGACGCCGGATGCCGAGATCGACATCGATTCGTACGACAACGAAGGTCATCCGCTCCACGTGAAGGAAATGCGCATCGTCGACGGCGTCCCGTCGCCGTCGTCAACGCTCGAACAGACCTACACCTGGAATGCGCACGGCGAGCGCACCTCCTGGACGATGCCTCGCCTCGGCACGCCTCAAAACGGATGGACCGACACCGTCTTCGAAGATCACGACGAGGCCGGGAATGTCATCGGCATCAGCCGGACGCAGTTCGGCTCCGGCACGTCCGTGCCGGCCGCGCTGCTCGGCGCGGTGTTCCGCAACGCCGGTCGCCCCGATCAGCGCACAGTCACGACCAGTTGCGCTGGCGTCCAAGTCTGCAGCGGCGGCTCGATTCTCCGAAAGTATGGCTACAACGCGAACGCGCAGATGAACTCGCTCACCGTCACGAGCAGCGGCGGTGCGTTGGCTGGCTCGGTCGCGAACTACGAGGCCAACGGCCTGCAGATTCACGATGTCCAGATCCTCGGCCTGGCCGGTGGGGCGTACTACAACGTCTACGGCTACGACGACCGCAGCCGCTTGCAGGGCGCCGTTCTGAATACACCCGATCCAAACTCCCCTCCGGGCGGCTCGGTTCCGGGCACGCTCGGCATGAACTACACCAATCCCGATAATCCCGACGGCCCTGCCGATTTCCTCGGCGGCGTCACACGCGTTCCGCGGCTCGATAGCGCCACGCGTTCCGGGCTCACCCAACAAGGGGTGGACGTCGACAAGATCGATCCGCCCAGCACCACCGCCACTCCGACCTCGGGCGGCCACAAGATCGCCAAGTTCGGTCCGGTCGGCGGCACCCCACGGACGTTCGGCTACGCTGGCTCGCTCGTCAGCGACAACGGTAAGTACGTCTATAACTGGAACGAAAAGGAGCAGTTGGTCGCGGTGACGCAGAAGCCTACGGCCACCGCGTTCCCGATCCGCCGCATTCGCTACTACTACGACGGCCGCGGCCGCGTCGTGGGTCGCCGCGCTCAGACCGCGAACGTGGCCACACTCTCCGATCCTCTCGACTCGCTGCAATGGCAGACGGAGACGAATCCGTCGCTCCTCGCCGCCGACGGCCTGCCGGCCGACGCGACGTTCGCGTGGGACATGGTCTCGGATCAGTTGATCGCGGTCTTCAACACGAATCCGCCGCAGGGCGATCCGAACGCCGGCTTGATGCGGCAGATCATCCACGGCGGCCTGACCTACGACGATCCGATCGAAGTGACGATGCTCGCCGCCGATGTCAGCGGCAAGTTGAATCGCCTCTATCCGGTCTTCGACGAAGCCGGCGCTGGCTCGCTGCAGGCGGTGCTCAACGTCGACGCCCAGCTCGTCGCGCGCAATCTCCCCGACGATAGTGACGGCTCGGAGGATATCGACTTCGCCGGCGCGACGATCGACCGCGCGTCGATCCACGCCACGAAGGACTCGTCCGGCAACCTGCAGTCGATCGACGTGACGCTGCACGCCACCGAGCCGCTCGAGGCAGCAACGCTTGCCAGCGGCCTGCGCCTCGCGTCGGTCACCACGACCGGCGCGACGGTCAAGACCTTCGCCGGCGCCGCGCAAGCGGTCAGCGGCGACGCTTACTCCGCGAAGTTCACCCTGTCCGCCACGGATTGGTCCACGCTCAACGACCCCGCCGCCCAGGCGCTCTCCATCGGCGTGACCCCCACCCTCCGCGCCCATGGCTGGGCCGGCGGCCTCCCCATCCTCGCCCCCACCGAGTGGGCCAAACTGAACGGCATCTTCACCAGCCCAGCCCTCCCGGTCGAGCTCCGCGATTCGCTCAGTTCCATCTCGACGTTCATCACCGACATCGGCAACAACAGCGAAAAGACGACGACGATCTACAACGTGCCGTCCGTCGCCCTCGTCGGCTCTACGGGCACGGGCGCTGACGCCACCAGCGCAATCTTCACCGCGAAGTTCCAGGCGCTGCCATTCAGCGACCCGGCGACGGGATTGGTCTACGCCAGGGCGCGGTGGTACGACCCCGAGACCGGGGCGTTCCTTTCGGGGGATCCAATGGCGTACGAGGACTCCTCGAACCTGTACTCCTTCGCCGGTGGCGATCCGGTGAACCGGCGCGACCCGACCGGCGATTGCTGGGATCTGACCGATCCGAAGTGCCGCCAGGAATGGGCTGACACCGGGAAAGAATTCGTCCGCCTCACCTTTACCGACCCGAAAGCGGCCGATCGCAATGCGGAGCACATCATCGGCGGCGTTGAGGGCGTCGCGAATTTCGGGAAGAAGACAGTGACCGGCCTCGTATCGCTGGCGCAGGACACGAGCGTTGTTGGTCTGATGACCGATCCGATCGGTGCCACCCAGCGAAACATCGATCGGGCGAAGGCCATCGCGAACTTCGCCAGCCACCCGATCGAAACGATCAAGAAAACGCACGCGGAGTCAGCGAATCGGATTCTCGATGCCGAGCAAAGAGGTGACTACGAAGCAGCCGGCGCCGAGGCCGGCGAGATCGGCTCGGCGGACGCGGCGGCAATCATCGGGGCGGGAGAAGGCGCCGTATCGCTGGCGAAGTTGGGAACCCGCCTGCTCGGTTCAGCCGCGGCCACCGAAACAGTCATCGCGGAGGCCGCTGAAACAACGGTCGCGGTGCCGGAGGGAGGGGCACCGTTCGAGACCGGCGCGCCTGTCGGATTTGACAGCACCGAGTCCTACCTCGCCGAGCTTCGCGAGATGCAGCATGCGGAAGTCACAGCCAACATGCAGGCGCACGTCACGCGAGCTGCCCAGGCGGTTGACGCACAAGGCCTGAACGCATTTACATTGCGACAACGTTTTGCAATGCTCAGGAATCCGAACCTAAGTGCAGCATTCCGTGGTCAACGCATCGACAGGCTTGCTCGAACTTCGATCATGAATGATCCTGTGATTCGCGGCCAGTTACCGACGCTGAGGGGCTCGATCAACCTTGGTCCTGATTTTGTGAGCATGTCATCGGGCCTGTGGTGGGATATGACGACCTTGCGGTCGTGGGCCGCGCACGTCGCGAAGTATGGAGCTGGTGGGACTCACTTGATCACTCGTTGAGGTTTAATGAAGAGCAGCAAGAAAAACCTGGCGGAGCGCTGGACGGTCGAGTCACTACGGCCGATCGTCCAGCGTTTGACTACCGGCGGCACGATCGGTCCCGGCGCATCCGACATCCCCCTGATCGATCAGGAAGTCGATCTTCGGGGCATTCACCTCGATCTGAATAGCGCACCCGGAGTTCATGTCATCACCGACATGCGCGCTCTGCATGATCAACCCGTTCGACGAATCGTCGGAGCTCGCTTCCAGTCGGTCAACTTCAGCTTCGCATCTCTACCGAATCTCTGGGTCGAGTCATGCGAATTCACGAACGTAAATTTCGCGAACGCCGATCTGAGCGGCTGGGCCGATCATGGGAACGTTTTCCGCAACTGCACGTTCGAGGGGGCATCGCTCGAAAGCGCATCGCTAGGGCATCGCGGTAGTACATACACGTCTTGCACGTTTTCGCGAACGAAGCTTCGCTCTACCACGTTCGCGCGCCCGGAATTCAAAGGGTGCGCATTCGCCGATCGCAGAATCAGCGACCTCGATTTCTTTGCCTCGTCATTCGAACGCTGCGCGTTCAGCGGCCGGCTGGAAGATCTCTGGTTTCGCGGCGGCTACCCCGCTCCGGCCGAGGCCGCCGAGCGAGAGTTTGGAAAAGCTCGGCCCAATCGAATGCTGCACGTCGATTTCTCCGCTGCCGAGCTGATCGGAACTACGTTCAGCGACGGGTGCGATCTGAGCACGTGCGTACTTCCGCGTGACGATCAGGTCTCACGATATTCGGGGTGGCAGTCGACGGTCTCGATCGCTGAAGAACTCGTAAGTGACTTCTTTAGTGGCGACGACGCGGTAGAAGCGAAAACCTTGTTGCGGGCCTATCGTTCCGATTCGCGCCAGGAGTGGTACATCATCAACTTTCGCGACGTCGCTGCCGCCGTCCATGACGACGAAGAATTCGCGGACAGGTTCCGATCTCTGCTAACAAAGGCTAACGAAGCGGCCGCAGTCGCATAACAGCCTGCGGCACCACCCATGAGTATGACTTGGGACGAGGCCGGCGATGCTCACGGCGCCCGCAATCGGAGATCCGGCAGTTCTTTTCCATGTGGGACAGCTTGAGGCCGAAACTAAAACGGCGTGCCTCGAGCCTAATGCTTGTAGCGAGTTGTCACCAGTTTCGGTTTCGACCTGACCCCGCTTCGTTGGCCCCAAGATGACTTTTCCGTAAGATCAAGTCTTCAGACAGTTTGTTGCTGAGACGACCAGGCTCGGCATCATTGTCGAAGTGTTTGATTACTCGACCGGCCGTACCATTATCCAAAGCCTGCCGGTCATCCATACGCCGACGCACCCGAGCCCGTAAATGGTCAAGTACAACGTGATTTCTGATGAATGGTTTTATTTGCTCTTGCCGAAGGGCCAGCCCTTCGATCAGTTCGAGGCTGCAGATGGTACGCAGGACCGTGAAAAAACGAAGACAGTCCTGTCTCAGATGGCCGGGGAGTTGCCCCGCTCGTTCTCCGAAATATTGCATCTATCCCATTTTGAGTATTCGGTCACACTCTTGGGACGGGTTGACGAGGCTTTGACACCTGACGTAATTGAGTCATGGATGGAAAAGTCTGATATTGAGTCATGGATGGAAAAGTCTGATCCGGATGATCCCAACAACTTTTTCAAGCTCACTCTGTCCGAATTGGCTGTCTATCTGGGCAGCCTTCTCATTCGTCATCATGGCGGCGAGTGGCATTACTCACGATTCCCGAATTTCTTTCAGTCGAGTGTGGTCATCAACGACATCGCGTTTCATGTCTTCGATACGTTGATGAAGAGGTGTAGCGAAGATCACGGTCACGAGAAGCTGCTCTCGAAGTGGAGCATATTCAATGACGTGCTTGCGTCGTCCGCGGTAACCCCTGACAAAGTGAGTTGAAGCGGCCGGTTCCAACGTCAGAGACCGTTTGGAGCGCGACCTCTTTTTGATTTGTGCCCCCCATTCGAAGATCGAGAACGATGGTCATGAAGCGCGTCGAGCGCCTCTGCCGGGCCGCTCGAAGGAAGTCTGCGGCATCAGGTGACGATCATGCTGCAACTTCCTTTATTGCGACGCCGGCCTTGCGTTTCCCTAGAGCCAGCAGGCTGGCGTCCTGGGCCTTCAATGTGGGGTCAGGGCGAAACCGAAACTGACGACGGCTTGCATCGAGCGTGATGAACACGACGACACAGCCAGATGAGCGCGACAGCATGATGGATGAACGCGTCAACACGCCCGATGAACCCGACCGCACGGCCGGCAAGCACGACCGCACGCCCGTAAAACGCAGCAGCACGCCGAACGAATGCGCCAGCACGGCGGTTCGCCGCGACGGATAACCCTGATCGTCCGGCGGTTTGCCGCGACAGTCCGGCGGATTCTCCTGACAGGACTGGTCCCGATCTATACTTTCCCGAAAAGGAGAATCCGAATGAATCGCACACGCACGATCCTTGTTGCGGCGCTCTTCGCCCTCTTCGCTACCGGCTGTTTTGAAGTCGAGCAATCGATCAATCTGAATCGGGACATGTCCGGTACCGCGAATTTCAAGCTGGGCATCGACATGGAGCCGATGGTCATCATCATGGCCAAGGTTCAGAAAGAGATGGGCGGCGACAAGAGTCCGCTGACGAAGGCGGAGATCGCGGCGGCGAAGGCGGACTTCAAGAAGAGCGAGAAGAAGAGCACGGAGACACCCGCGGATCCCCGCAAACAGACGGAGGGCGGCCTTCCGCCCGGCGTCAAGCTTCTCGACGCCTCGGTCACCGAAAAGGAGTTCGGCGTCACCACCAACATGAAGTTCGCATTCGACAAGCTCTCCAACCTCGTCGGTGTGAAACTCGGCACGAAGAAAGATGCGGGAGGGCCGGCCGATCCGACGAAGAGCTCCGTCATCGATTCGCCGTTCCAGGGACTGGAGATCTCCGAGACCGCGAAGACGATCTCCATTCACACGAAGCCGCAGAACCCCGCGGAAAAAGTGCAGTCCCAGGCCAACGCGGAGGGCGGCCCGAAAATGGATCCCGAA
>DATLVW010000900.1:0-3642 GCA_035577085.1 Thermoanaerobaculia bacterium | reverse complement strand
TGATCACATCGCCGTAGATCTTGGTGGCCGAGGCCGCGACTGTGATCGTTTGCCGGGGCGATGTGTTGCCTCCGGCGGAGTCGAGGAAGGTGGCGAAGAACGTCCCCGGCACGCCGACCGGCGCGGCGAATGCGACCGCGGTCTTGAACGTGGCGGGTGAACCGCTCGTGCCGGATGCAGTGGCCAGCACCGGAACGACAGTCTTGACGTTGACGGAGGACGTGGTGTCGTTCGCTCGTGAGAAGGCGAGGATGGCCTTGGCCGCGCTGCTGGTCAGCGGCGTGCTGACGAACGTGGCGCCGCCGTCCGCGCTGCCGGCGCTGGCAACGCCGATGACCGATCCGCCGCCGGCCGTGACCGCGATCTGCAACTGGCCGGGATCGATGGCCGGTCCGTTCATCGCGGCCACGATGTTGTCGAAATGCTTCACGCCGTAGGCGGGGACATCGACGCTCAACGTTCCGGCGGAGTTGCCGTTCGCGTCGTACAGCGTCAGTTGAACGGCGGCATGATCGATGCCGCTCGTCTCCGCGAGGTTCAGCGACGTGATCACCGACGCGTTCGATGTGATGCCGCTGATGCTTTGAGGTGCGGCGATGCGTGCGCCTTCACCGCGTGTCACCACCGGCGTAACGAACCCGCCACCGCCGCCGAGCGTGATCACGGACGCGCTCGCGCGAAGCAGTCCGACGCGCTCGGGCGGCAGGCGCACCTCGATCGAACCGCGCGATGGCCGCGTCAGATGGAAAATCTGCACGAGTGGATCGGTCAGCGTCACGACGTCGTTGGCGGGCACGATCACGATGACGCGCTTGACGGCGGTGGTGTCGAAGCCATCTGCATTTTCGGGAGTGAAGATCAACTCGGCCTGCACGGAGCCGCTGCCGATGTTGCTGAGCCGCAGTTGCGTGACCAGCGGAAGGGACTGCGAATTGGTCCGGCTGATGGCGTCCGGCACGATGAACGATCGCGTGTCCAGATCGAGGCGGATGGTGCGTCCGGTGGTGAGCAGCAGCTCTTCGCTGTCCTGCACCAGCAGCCGGGCGGTCTGGCCATCTTTCGTGCGGACGCCGAAGTACGTGTATCGCGGAAGCGGCGATCCGTTCGGCGCCCGGCTGCGCCGCGTCGACAGATTCAGAGTTCGTGTCGCTCCCGGCGCCAGCCCGGTCGCGTTCCAGGTCGCATCGGGAACGAGCCAGACTTCGGGACCGATTTCCGCGGCCAGCTCCATCGTCGTCGTGCCGTTGTTCTTGATCGAGACGCTCAACGGAGAGCGATTGGCGTCGTCGCCGGTGAGCGGCGGGAAGGCGACATAGTCCGTGGGCGTGCCGCCGATGAGGAACTGGGGCGTCGCCGCTGCGCCGCCGCCGACTTTGAGATTGACGAACGCGTAGGGAGTCACTGCCAGCCCTTCGCCGGTCGCAGCGACGAAGATCACGCCCTGGTAGCTCGCGGCGATCGTGTTCGACGGCCCGGCGTAGCGGATCTCGAAGAGATGCGGTTTGCGAGGCTCGAGTGTGACGAAAGCGGAGTCGGTGGCGGTCGTATCGACGATCGTGAAGAAGGGGGCGGAGCCGTTCAGCTCCTGCCGGCCCACGATCACTTGAATGGAGGAGGTTCCGAGGTTTTCGAGCGCGAAGGAGCCGCGCTTGTCCTCGAGGTGATCGCCCAGACCGGTGACGAGCGCCGTCGGCAACAGCGTGAAGACCACATTCGGCCGGGCCGGCGTCACGTTAACGATGATGACAGCGGAAGGCGGGCCGCTCTTCGACGGATCGCATCCCGGCAACGCACGTACGCGGTGAAAGATGTTGCCCGCGTTATCGGCGAAGAACGATGCGGCGGTCGACGAGATGACCTGGCTGTCGAGCAATGGACTGAATGACGAATTCGTCGATCGCTCGACGAGGTAGCCGCCATCGCTGTCCAATCCCGGCGCCACCGACCACACGATCGCGTACGTCGCTCCCTCGGGCACCGTCGACGGCGCGAAAACGATTGACGTCGCGCCTGCGGCGGCGCAGCTTCGCGTCGTGAAGCTGACGATGCTCGAGGACACGCCGTTCGGATCGCACGGGCCTTTCGCGACGACGCGCCAGAAGTACTTCGTGCCGGGAGCGAGCGACGTGACGGTCTGGCTGGTGCGATCGAGTCCGCCGATGAGCAGCGGCGGTTGCGACGACGTCCCGAAGTAGAGGTCGTAACTGCTGGCCACGCCGAGCGGGACCCATCCCAAGTCGAATGTGGATGAGATGTCGGTGGCGCCGTCGGACGGGCGGGAGGCGATCACCTGCAACTGGCCCGGAGAACAGCCGGGGGAGAGCGACGAGGTGAACGAGCGCGTCAAGCTCGCTGTTGTCTTTGATGAATCGCAGCCGGCGTGCGCGACGACGAACCACGAGTACTGGCCGGAGACGATCGTCGCGCTGTACGACGTCGTCGTGATGGCGGAGGCGACGAGCGGCGGATTGGCGAGGGTGCCGAGGTAGACGTCGTAGGTCGCACCGTCGCCGGCGGACTGCCATGAGAGCTGCACCGGCGAGCTGCTGACGGTCGCGCCGTTCTGCGGTGCGATCGAATCGAACGCGCCTGCAGCGCACGTCGCGTCGGTCGTGAATGTCGCGACGCGCGAGACGGCGGTGGAAACTGGCACACAGAACGGATCGCCCTTCGCTTTCACGCTCCAGTAATAGCGCGTGGATGGTTGCAGGTTCGCGGGCGTGAATGACACGTCGCTGATGTCGGCAGCAAACACGCGGACGGGAGGATTGACCGTGTCGAGCAGCACGTCGTAGCGGAAGGCATGGTCGACCGCGGCCCACGCCAGTTTCGGCGCGGTCGAGACATTCGCGGAGTCGGCAGGCTGCGTCAACTGCGGCGCGGTGACGGTGGAGCAGGCATTGACGACGCGCACGCGGTCATTGACCGTGTCGGAGATGAAGAGATCGCCCGCGGCGTCGATGGCAACGCCCGACTCGGTGAAAACGAAATTCAACTTCGCCTTGACCGCCGCGCCGTTGTCGCCGGAAAACTCGCGGTCGGTGTAATCGACGCCGCTGCCGGCGACGGTGGTGATGACCTGCGTCTTCGCGTCGATCTTGCGCAGCCGCAATCCGTTCTCGTCGGCGACGTAGAGGTCGTCGTTCTTCGGATCGATGGCCATGAACTTCGGCGTGATCACGGCGTTCGTGGCGGTGCCGCCGTCGCCGTTGCCGGTGGGTGGGTTACCGCCACCCGCCCAGGTGGAGATGTTTCCCGACGCGGCGTCGATGCGGCGGATCAGGCCATTGCCGGTGTCGGAGAAGAAGACGTTGCCCTGCCGGTCAACGGCGACGTCGGTCGGTCCGCTGATCTTTGCTTGCTTCGCCGGTGTGCCGTCCGGACTGAAGCCGTCCGTTCCGTTTCCGGCGATCGTGGTGATGATCTTCGTGACCGCGTTGATCTTGCGCACGCGGTTTCGTTCCCGCTCGGCGAGGTAGAGATTGTTGGCCGCGTCGAGGGCGATGCCGACCGGTGCGATGCTGGCTGTGAGCGCGAGGCGGTCGTCGCTGTCGTTGCCGCCGCTCGTATCATTGCCGCCTGCGTATCGCGCGATCTCGCCTTTGGTGTTGACGACCCAGATCGAGCCCTGGAAATCGGAGA
>DATLVW010000899.1:0-3282 GCA_035577085.1 Thermoanaerobaculia bacterium | reverse complement strand
CCGGATCGATTGCCGGTCAGGCTTCTTCACAGGGGGATCCGGACGAATGGAGATTCTCATGAGGCTTCGCGCATCGATCATTCTCGTGCTCATCAGTGCGTTCCCGCTTTTTGGCGGCACGTTCCCGGACAACGCACAGACGCAGAAGACGCAGAGCATCACGGCTTTCGGAAGCGCAGGTGCGGTCCGAAGCGCCACCCAGGACGGCCGAATCATCGAAGGGGTCTCGAGCACCACGGGAGAGCTTCGGCTCATCGTCGAGTTCCGCGACACGCCACTTTTCGCTCGCGACCGGCGTGCTGCGCTCGCGACCGGTGCGCCAGCCCTCAAGTCCTTGCAAGCCAGGTTTGCTCAATTCGCCAATGATCTGCAGACGATCCATGCGGATCTCGCGCGCAAAGTAAACGCGAGCTCCGTCAAACCGACAGCTTCGAGTGTCGTCGTGCCGCGAATTACACATACCTTTGCAGGCGTGTACGCCGGAGCGAGTGTCATCATCTCGCCTGATGCTCTGGAAGGAGTCAGCCACCTCGACTACGTCGCCAGCGTCCATCTCGACCGGGAAGAGCATGTGTACTCCACGGAGAGCGACAGTAAGATCGGCGCAGACCAGGTGTGGGCCCAACTTGGAACGCAGGGCAAGGGCATCGTGGTGGCCGTCATCGATACCGGAATCGACTACAACCACGTCGCCCTCGGCGGTGGGTTCGGACCTGCATTCCGAGTCATCGGCGGTCATGACTTCGTCAACGACGACGACGATCCGATGGACGACTACGGCCACGGCACGCACGTCGCCGGAATCATCGGGGGCAACGGCGGCGGTGTGGTGGGCGTAGCGCCCCAGGTGAGCTTTCTGGCTTACAAGGTTCTCGATTCGTCCGGCGGCGGATTCGACTCCACGATCATGGCGGGAATCGAGCGCGCCGCAGATCCGAACGGCGATGGCAATTCGAGCGACCATGCCGACGTCGCCAATATGAGTCTCGGCCGGCCCGGCTCGCCGGATGATCCTGTTTCGAAAGCAGTCGATACGGCTTCGGCAGCGGGTGTGGTATTCGCCATTGCGGCCGGCAACTCGGGGGACTTTTATACGATCAGCACCCCAGCCAACGCACCCTCGGCAATTGCGGTCGGCGCGACCGATCTCGACGACAACATCGCCGCTTTCAGCTCCGAGGGACCGGTGGATGGAACATTCGCGATCAAGCCCGAAGTGGTGGCGCCGGGTGTGAAGATCGTCTCCGCCAAGGCCGGAGGCGGGACGTTGATTGCCAGTGGCACGTCGATGGCCGCGCCGCACGTCGCCGGCGTGGCGGCGCTTCTCCGTGCGATCCATCACGACTGGAGTGTCGAGGACATCAAGGCTGCAATCGTGGAGACGGCCAAGGTCCTCGGCAACGATGTCATGAGCGAAGGAGCTGGGCGTATCGATGCTCTTGCGGCGGCGACGGACGACCTCATTGCAGAGCCGAGTACCCTGAATATGGGGCTCGACAACGGTTCGTCGACAACGTTCAGCGCGACCAAACATGTCGCTCTCTCGAATCGTTCGACTCACGCGGTGACGCTGTCGGTAACTGCGACCGGCAGCCGGAGCGGCCTGAGCGCGGCTGTTGATCAGCCGTCACTCTCGCTCGGCCCGGGCGAAACGAAGAGCGTGTCGGTAACCATTGTGGCGGCGAATGACCAGATCGTGTCACCCACGAAAGGTTCGCTTGCGTTTTCGGGCGCCCTTACAGTGACCGGCGGCTCTGTGCCAATCCACGTGCCTTGGGCGATGGTGAAGGCCGCGACGCTTACGGTTACGTACGATTCGGCCAACATCTTCGAGCTCTTCGCGGCATCGACTTCGTCGACCACTTTGGGACACACAATCAGCGACGTGGGCAATAAGAGTGTCGACATGACGCTTCCGGCCGGCCGGTACGACATCAAGGTTTCCGAGATCGCGCTGCAACGGGATTCGAATCACCGCTTTTTCGTCGTGGAAGATCAGCCGCTCGAGAACACCACCACCGTTAATCTCGCACCAGCCATGGCCTCGAACGAAGTTCTCCTCAATGCGTCCGACGACCGCGGTCTTCCACTCACCGGAATAGGTTCCGGTAATGGGCAATGTGCGCAGACGATCTTTCTCTGGTTTCCGTCCGGATCCGCTCTGACCTGGTCAGAGGTGTCGGCAAGTCCGAATGACCACATCCTCCTTACGCCACTGAGCTCGCGGTTCACCATTCTTCCGTTTGAGAGATGTGTCGATTTCGATCACAACGCAATCTATGTCGCCGATTTTCCGCAGATGCGCGGGCTCAACGGCACTGTTCCCGCTACTCTCGATGCCTCTGCATGGAGCAAGCAGAACGTTCGGATCCTCGCTCCTGCGGGTTCGGTGAACCCCATTACGACTCTCGTGCCCGGGATCATCTGGAGCGGGGCAAACTTCTCTTATATGGATTTGTTCGGCACTCCGTTTCCGCTATATGGCAAGGCCTTCGATGCCACGCTGCACCTTACGCCGATCCAGCATCCTTCCATGAACGGGACAGGCTTGTTTGCGGTCGCAGTGGACCCACCCCCGGGGACTGCTGTTGTCACGCCGAACCCGCTAAGCCACAAGATCGAGGCCGTTCAGAGTCCGGCGGCGCGTCGTCTCGGCAACAGCATTGTTTTCCGTACGTATGTGACGCCGAAGCCGACGGACTACATCACCGATCCAGCGGAGACCATTACATTCGGCGACGGTCTTCTTCATCCCGAGACCAGCATCTGGCTCGACACCACCGGCCAGTTGACAACGACCTATTGGTACGGCGCGTTTGGAGAGATCCGAGACCTTGAAGGCGCCAACGCGCTGCTGCGAATCCTCGACGGAGCCGGAAACGTTCTTCGTTCCGCCAGAACGTTCCTTCCGCCGTACCCACCTGACGCTCCGGGAATCTATCGCCTCGAGGAAACGACGCCGGTCATCAGCGATGGCATCTCCGGAACCGCGACCCTCGAGTCACGGTTCGACACGCGGCTGGAGGACAGTGCGCCGCCGACGTTTACGGCGATGCGGTTGCAGGACGGCAATGGACGATCCGTTTCGCGGCTTCAGCCTCATAGTGCGGGCTCGCTCTTGTTTGCCGCCATCGATAAGGTTCCGATTGGAGACGGAGGGGTGAACCGCGCTTTGGTGCGAGCGGAAGCGACAACCGCACAGTGGAAACCTCACGGGAGCGACACCTGGCGCCCACTCACCTGCGTGATTGGCACCACCGATATCGCGAACGGACAGACGGA
>DATLVW010000898.1:0-3776 GCA_035577085.1 Thermoanaerobaculia bacterium | reverse complement strand
ATCGGCGGCATTCAACTGCAGATCTGTTTTCGCGAGACGAATGGCCTCGTCGTATGCTGCCGCGGTCTTCGCCTCGGCGCCCGGCACCCATCGGTATGCGTCCCCGAGGTTCAGCCAGATAACCTGACGTTTCGGAACGAGTTTGGCTGCGCGCTCGAACGCCACAGCCGCATCCGCATATCGCCCTAGAAAGTAGTAACAAGTTCCCAGGTTCGAGTACGCCTGATCGGTAGGTCTCTTGGCGATGCTTTTCGAGAATACCTGGACGGCCTCGTCGTATCGCCCTAGTCGCTCATACATGGCACCCAGGTTGTTGTACCCGCGAAGATTGTCAGGGCTCAATTCCACGACTTTTTGAAACATCGAGATTCCGTCAGACGGTCGTCCGTGGTTCGCGTAGAACCCGCCCAACTTGTTGTAGCCACTCCAGTAATTGGGTGTCAAAGCGATTGACTTCTTGTAAGCAGCTTCGGCCTCGGGGAGCTTTCCTTTCGCTTTGTAGGTCTCGGCTAAGCCCAGAATAGCTTCAGCGTTGGTTGCTTGTTGGGCCAGCGCGGCGTTGTATTCCTTGATCGCGTCGTCGAGCTGTCCCATGGACCTTCGCAACTCACCGAGCGTTACGTGCACATCGGGATTCTGCGGGTCGGCAACAATCGCTCGCTCACACGCGGCCGCTGCCGGCGTTGCCCATTTCGTGTCGTGAGTCAGTTGGAACTTCGCCAGATAGGCGCGGCCGAGGGCGGCTTGCACTGACGCGGAGCCGCTTTGCGCGGCCAGTTCTTCGAGGATGTGGATCGCGCTGTCGACGGACGACTCGTCGTCGTAACGGCGGAGGTAACCGAGAGCTTCGAGATAGCGCGTCTGCGAGATCGTCGTGTCATGTGGCGTGGGGCGGAAAGCAGGTGCGCCGAGCTGCAGCGACGCGGCGATGCTGTCTGTGAGCTTGTCCTGAATCGCGAAGAGGTCGGAGGCTGAGCCTTCGATCAGGTCGCCGGAGTGCGACGTTCCTTTCGCCAGGTCGACGACCTCGTACGCGACGCGCAAGCGGTCGCCGTTGCGTTGCATCGAGCCGGTCAGCACGATGTTTGCGCCGAGGTTGTGGCCGGCCTTTTGTGGGTTGGTCTCGGCAAGGGCTTCGGGTGTCGTCGGCCGCATCAACTGCACCGAAGTGAAGTGCGCAAGACGGGCGGAGAGCGTCTCGGCCAGGCCCTCGACGACGAGCTGTCCGTTCGGCTCGCCCGTCAGGTTCTTGAAGGGCATTACCGCGAGATACTTTTTCGATTCCGCTGCGGGTGACGCCGCCGCGGCTATCGTCGCTGCGTGGCGCTGCCAGACCGCAGCCGTGCCCGCAAGCAGAAGGACGAGACCAGCGATCGCGGCGATCATCAGCCGCTTCCGCGAAATCTTCGGAGGCCGCGGCCTCTCCTCCGACCGCGTCTTCGTAGCGAAGCGGTCGCGGATGTTGTGCAGATCGGTGGCGAGGTCGCGCGTCGACGCATACCGGTCCTTCGGATTCTTCGAAAGCAGCCGGTCGACGATCCCGCAGAACGCTTGCGGCACTTGCGCGTTGAAACGGGCGATCGAAGGGATCTCGCGGTGCAGAATCGCCGACAGGGTGTCAATCGCGTTCTCGGCTTCGAATGCTGCCGTTCCCGTCGACAGCTCGTACAGGATCGCGCCGAGCGCGAACTGATCGGAACGAAAATCGAGGCCCTTTCCTGTGGCCTGCTCCGGCGACATGTAGCCGATCGTGCCGAGGATGGTGCCCGGGTTCGTTGCCGGCATGTCCAGCCGCGCCGTGTCCTCTTCCTCTTCTTTCGTTCCAACCATTTTGGCCAGACCGAAGTCGAGGATCTTGACGTAGCCGTCCTTCGTCACCATCACGTTCTCGGGCTTGAGATCGCGATGGATGATTCCCTGCTCGTGTGCGGCGCTCAGACCATCGGCGATCTGCGCGGCGATGTCGAGCGTTCTCCGATTCGGCAGCGGCCCCTCGGCGAGAAGGTTGCGCAGATCGCGCCCTTCGATGAACTCCATCACGATGTAGGGCGAGCCAGAGCTCTGGTCCATGCCTACTTCGTAGATCGTGACGATGTTCGGATGATTGAGCGCCGACGCGGAACGGGCCTCGCGCGTGAAGCGGACCAGCGTCTCGCGGTCGCCGGAGAGACGCACGGGCAGAAGCTTGATGGCCACCTTCCTCCCGAGCGAGGGATCACGGGCGACGTAGACCTCGCCCATCCCACCGGCTCCGATGGGACCGAGGATCTGGTACTGCCCGAGTTGTTCGCGCGTCGTGTTCATCGGAGAGGGGACTAGCGCGATTCTACGGCGCTCCGAGACATAAGGCACATCTATTCGAGAGAGCATCCGCCACCAGGTAATGTGACGGACAGAAGTAAGCTTTTGACCGCCGCCGGGCTGACGGCGATCAAGACGGCTCTGCGCTACGTCGTTGAGAACGTGTTCCTACGCCGCTTCCGGCATGCTCCGCAGCGTGCGCACGACCCACTTCCACTGGCGACGCGACTGCTTCACGTGAAGACGCGACGCGCGGCGTGTCTCGCGCCACGCTTTCGAAAGCCCTTCGGCTTTTTCCTCGGCGTGCTGGCGCCACAGTTTCAGCGCCGTCTCGAGATGCTCCATCGCCACGTGCGCGCGGCGGCGGATCTCATCGCCGAGCGAGCCGGAGGTCGTCTCGATCTGCGTCTTGACCGTGCGAAGCGCAGCCTGCATGCGAGCCTGTTCGATCTGCGGCATCGGCGCCGTGCGAAGGTCCGAGGCGAGACCGAGCGAGCGGAAGGCTGTAATCAGCCACTTCGAAGGATCCCACTGGTACCAGCGGATCCCGTTGCGGAAGTCGGTGGGGAAACGGTGATGGAAGCTGTGGTAACCCTCGCCCAGCGTCAGGAGCGCCACCATCCAGTTGTCGCGCGCCGAAACCTCGGCGTTGAAGAGCGGCTTGCCGATCATGTGCGCGAGCGAGTTGACGAAGAACGTCGTGTGATGGATGACGACGATGCGGAGGAATCCGCCCCAGAGCAATCCCGCGATCGGATCCCCGAACGCTGCGCCGATCAGCGTGGGGATGCCGAAGCCGGCCACGATCAGGATGACCTTGTGCCAGCGGTGCTGCCACATCACGATCGGGTTCTTCAGCAGGTCAGGCGCGTTCGCGAAGGTCCTGTCGAAATCCTCGTTCTTCACGAAGATCCAGAAGATGTGCGCCCACCAGAATCCGCGCTGGATGTTGTACGGATCCCAATCCTTGTCGACGTGCTTGTGGTGAACGCGATGCGCGGACGACCACCAGAGGATCGAGTTCTCCGCTGCCATCGCTCCGAAAAATGCGAAGAACGACTGCACGATCGGCGAGGCCTCATACGTCTTGTGCGAGAAGAAGCGGTGGTAGCCGGCGCAGATCGAGAAACCGACCGCTGCATACATGCTCAGGAGGAGAGCGAGCATCCAGAAGTGGAAGCCGTGCGACCACGTCCAGGCCACGGTTCCGACGATGCCGATGATCGGTGTGAGAGAGAGGAATGCGATATTCACCCAGTCTTTTTTCTGCTGCGTCTGCGCTGTGCTGATGGTGGACCTCCGAATGTGCGGATACACGATAACCCTTATCGGTGGGGTCGTATTGCCAAAACTGCAGCAGCGTCCGGTGGTTAACCGAGATGACACGCAAGGCAATAACCGACTTGACGCACCACGCGAGTAGGCGATAATGCTTCCCGACCAGTCCACTGATCGGCGATCATCGCCGGTCATTA
>DATLVW010000897.1:0-23046 GCA_035577085.1 Thermoanaerobaculia bacterium | reverse complement strand
CGAGCAGCGACGACTCCCGCTGCGTCATCGTGATGTTGAAACCGCGCAGGTCGAATTCGATGGCGATGTGTGATCCGGGCGCGTTGGCAACCGACTCGGCGAAGAGTTGCGGCGGCGCCAGCGCCGGTCCTCGGGACACATACTCCTGCATGTAATCGACAGACGTCTGCACCGGCCCGAATGCGGTACCGATCGCGACACCCGATCCGCTGGCAGGCTTCGCCGCACTGTCGTCGATCGCCATGCGCGCGGCAGCCACACCGTAGCGCGACAACGTATTCATCCGCCGCATCTTCATCGCCGGGATGTAGTCACGCGCCTTGAAATCGCGCACGAGCGCCGCGGTATGCGCAGCCAGGCCTTCCGTGTCGAATCGGTCGATCGGTTGGACGGCAGTCGTTCCCGCATCGAGCATTGCGCGGAAGGGCTCGATACCAACCGCCTCCGGCGCAACGATCCCGATGCCGGTGATGGCAACGCGATTCATGCGGCGAGGCGTTATAGCACTACGCCCTGCGAAAAAGCAGTGAGACGTTCGAGCCACCGAAGCCGAATGTATTGGACAGTACATTCGTCATCGGCATCGGCCGCGGCGTGTGCGGGATGTAGTCGAGCGTGCAATCCGCGGCGGGCATGTCGAGACGCAGCGTCGGCGGCGCGAGCTGGTGCTGCAGAGTGAGAACTGTGATCACGGCCTCGATACCGCCAGCGGCTCCCAGCGTATGACCGAAGTACGACTTGCTCGACGAGACGGGCACCGTCTCGCCTACCGCGGCAATGATGGCTTTCGTCTCCGCCGAATCATTGAGCAGCGTGCCCGTGCCGTGCGCGTTGATGTAGTCGATGCGGGGATCGTCGCCCGCCTCCGCGATTGCGCCGCGCATCGCCGCCTCGGCGCCACGACCCTCTTCATGCGGCGCGGTCGGATGATGGGCATCGCACGTTGCGCCATAACCGCAAAGCTCCGCGAGAATCGACGCACCGCGCGCCACGGCGTCATCCCATCGCTCGATCACGAGATATGCGGCCCCTTCGCCGAGCGTGATCCCCTTGCGCTCCGCTGCGAACGGCTTGCACGGCTTCTCATCGACAGCCTGCAGGACATTGAAACCGCTGTAGGTGAGCCGGCAGAGTGCGTCACTTCCTCCAGCGACGGCGACATCCACATGCCGCGACCTCAGCAGATCCGCCGCTACGCCGATCGCGGCACCGGCGGAAGCACACGCGGTGGCATTCGACAGCACGCCGCCGCCAAGATTCAACGCGCGTGCGACTGCGTCAGATGGCCCGGACGTCGGCTGCTGCAAGACGCGCGACGTCGCCACGCGCCGGCGTCCGTGTACGAGCCGGTCGAAGTAAAAGTCCTCCCCTTCGAGCAGGCCGCCGGTCGATGTTCCGGTAGAGACGACGGCACGATCGCGAGGCAGCGGCGCGCGCGCCCCGCGGTCGGACTGCGCCATTGCTTCGCTGGCGGCGATGACGGCGAGCAGATCACTGCGCGACATCCGCTTTGCTTCGCGGCCATCGATCTCCAGCGCGTCATAGAGATCGTCATCAACCTCGGCTGCGATATCCGTCGGAAACGTGTCGCCCGGAAACTTCGTCAGCCCGCCGATTCCGGAGCGCGATTCGGTGATCGATCGCCACACTTCGACCTGATTGCGGCCGATCGAACAGATGATGCCGATGCCGGTCACTGCGAGGCGGGTTGAGGTGTCAGCTTTGTGCATCCTGGCTCGCGAGATAAAACCTGCTGCGTATCACTTCCACTCCATCGACGAGACCGCGGCCTGAAAATCGGAACGTGCCGCCGAAAGATGCGTCAAGCGTAACGACGAAACGGATCACATCACCCGTCTCGATGAAACGATCGACTTCACAGCCGTCGATGCCGGTGAGAAACGCGTGCGAGCTCGAATCAGCAAACGCCAAGCCGCCTCCCAACTGCGCCATCGCCTCGACCGCCATCACACCCGCCGGCATCGCATCGTTGACCGTGCAGACGAAAACGCCCTCGATCGTCTGATCGCCGGTGCGCGTCGCCGCGGAGGCAGCGCGAAACGGAATCTGATGAGGAAGGCTGGCCAGCCAGCTCACGCCTGCGCCTGCTGCTCCGCCAGCCGTTGCTCGACGAATTGGGCTAGGGCGGCGACCGACTGAAAGTTGTCCCGGGCAGCGGATTCGTTCTTCACCTTGATGCCGAACTCGCTTTCGAGCATCACCACGATCTCGAGCGCGTCGATCGAATCGAGCCCGAGGCCGCCTGCGAAGAGCGGTTCGTCGTCTTTGATGTCGTCCGGGGTCATATCTTCGAATTTGAGCCGCTCGATCAGCAGCTCCTTGATTTTACGTTTTAGGTCGTTCATGGGCTGGCGACATTCTCACACATTGCTGGGACATGAAGATCCTGCCGATTGCCAGCAACCCTCAGGATTTGAGCGCACCGGCGGTTGACGTTCCGCGAGGGCGACTCTATCCTCCCTCCCCCACGCACATGCTCGAACGTTTCTACGCTCTTGCGGTTGCAGCGCCTGAGACCGTCGCCCTGATCGACGGTGCGACGGGCCGGATCACCACACGCGCACAACTCGCGGAGCGCATCGATGAGCTTGGGGCACGCTTCGCGGGCGCGGGATTCCGGGAACGTGACGTTGTCGCGATTCAGCTGCCGAATTCTGTCGACCTGGTTGCTGGATTCGGAGCGATCCTGAAGCAGAACCTCGTGGCGATCCTGATCGACCGCGACGCCACGGAAACCGAAGTGGCCAGAATCCTCGGACACTTCTCCGCCCGCGGTCTCGTCTATCGCAACGGCGACGAAGTGCTGATCTCCACGCGAACCGCGCAACGCGCTGCCATTCCTGAAAACGCGCGCCTCATCAAGCTGACCTCGGGATCGACCGGACTGCCGAAGGGGATCGTTGCGTCGGATGCAAACCTGCTTGCCGACTGCCTCAACATCTGCGTGACGATGAACATCCGCGAGGGCGACATCAACCTCGGCGCAATTCCGATGTCGCACTCGTACGGATTCTCGAATCTGGTCACGCCGCTGTTGGTGCAGGGCACACCGGTCGTCATCTCAAACGACTACTTGCCGCAGTCAGTCATGAATCTCTGCAACCAGTTCGCGTGCACGGTGGCGCCATTGATTCCGATGGTCTTCGATCATCTGGTCACCGCGGCTGCAGGTGAATTCTCGACGGTTCGGACATTTCTTTCCGCCGGCGCGCCGTTGCCCGCCGTGGTATCGCGCAAGTTTCGCGGACGGTTCGGGACTCCGATTCACACGTTTTACGGCTGCAGCGAATGCGGCGGCATCACCTACGACCGGGAAGGTGCGTCGGTCGAGCGCGGCACAGTCGGCCAGGCGATGGAGAACGTGCAGCTCTCGTCCGCGCGCGGCCGGCTCACGGTGCGCGGATCCAACGTCTCGCTGGGCTACCTGCACGATGCGAACACTTTCGAACGATTCGAGAACGAACGCTTCCTGGCCGACGATCTGATCGAGCTGTGCGACGGCGGCGAGATCGCGATCACCGGCCGCGCCAGCGACCTCATCAACACGGCAAGCAAGAAAGTGAACCCGCGCGAGGTCGAGCAGGTATTGCTGCAGATCGACGGCGTCCGCCAGGCGAAAGTCTATGGTGAACCGGCGGGTGCGCGGGGCGAAGTCGTCGCCGCAGCGGTGGTCGCAAGTCCCGATGTGACGCGCGAGCAGATCCGCACTTGGTGCCGCGATCATCTTTCGCCGCACAAAGTGCCGCGCATCATCAAACTGATCGAGTCGATTCCGCTCGACGAGCGTGGGAAGGTCAAGCGCGCGGCGCTGGCAGAGTTGTAGGCGACGTCACTTCGCCCGAAAACCGTCGCTCGTCTCGGCAATCGTTGTGAAGCCGGCGGCGATCAGAGTGTCGCGCGCTTCGTCGGTGAGTGGCAACCCAATCACGTCGACACGTTGCGGGTGGCCGATCTGCGATAGGAGCAGGCGCAAATCATCGGGTGGACGAAACACGGTGACGCTGATGTGAGGCCATTCACTGGCGCGGTTCCAGGCGGCGGCGACCGCGGGGCGGTTTGTGTTGCTCTCGACGATCCAGACGGGCATCCGCATCGCCAAGTCGCCGAGGCGGTCACCGAACTCCCGGTCAAACACGATCGCGACGCGGCGGCTCATCCCTGTGCTGCCGCGCCCTCGGCCCGCGATGCCGTCGTCGCCGCGCGTCGCCCAAAGAGCCGCCGTACTTGCAGCCGTACGTTGTCCGCTTCGGCGAACGCCCACAATTTCACGCCGCGCAGAAACATGTGGAAAGGAGAGAGATTGAGATCGAAGTAGGCCTTGATGCGGCGGCCGTTGTTGCGCACACCCTCTTCACCGGCGGCGCGCCGCGCCAGCGCGATCGCCTTGAAACGGCGATGGTAGAACTTGATGAAGTGGTAGCTGAAAAACGCCGGCTTCGGCCCGAGAACCGGCATCCATTGAAACTTCTTCGCGAAGCGATACGCGGGAATGACGACGAAGATGTAGTAGTGGGCGGTGTCGAGAATCATCGCAGCGCCGAGAAGGTCGACCTCTCCCATGTAGTAGTACTTGTCTTTGAAGATCGATCGGAAGAATCGGGTGTACGAGCGCGTGAACGCGTCATTGTGCTCGGTGATCCGCGCGGCGATGTCCTCGCCTTTCGCGTGGAGACCGACGATCTCCGCCGTCGCTTCGGCAGTAAAGGACGCATGATCCAGTCCGGGCGAATAATACGGATCGAGGAATGACGCCGCATCGCCGAGGAGTGCCCAACCGTTCCCCATGTACTGCTTCGAGAAGTACGGTAGATGCGAATAGAAGCGGAGGTCTTCGAGGCGCGGGGTAGCTTCGACGAGCAATTCAGCAAGCGACGGGATGCCTTTCAGGAAGGCGATGAAATCGGTCGCGCGATCTTTACTGTGATGAAGGTCGATCAGCCGCTTGTCGAAGACGACGCCGATGGAAGTCTCGCCATTGCCGAGGGGAATGACCCAGATCCAGTAACCGAAGCCGGTGTAGTGATTCGTGGCCAGACGGCGCGAACTGATGTTGCGCGTGGCCAGCATGCCGTCGCGCGCGGCGATGTCGTCGATATGGCGAAGGCCGTTCCAGCGGCACCAGATCGCGGCGATCGGATGCTCGTCGTTGCGCTCGATCAGGCCGAGGCGGCGTCCGAGAAAGTTCACGCGTCCGGTAGCGTCGAGAAGCCAGCGACAGGTCAACGTGCGGCGTGATGGTTCCGCTCCGTTGCTCTTCGAGCTTGCCTCCGAAGAATCCGCAGCTTCCCACGGCGCCACAGAAGCGGGCGGTCTTTCGGCATCTTCGCGCAGCATGACTGTGATCGTGTTGTTGAAATCCTGGAGATCGACGTCGACGACTTTGGCCGGGCGCAACAGCTCGGCGCCTTCGCGCACGGCGGTTGCGAGCAGGTACTCATCGAGCGCATCGCGGCGAAGCTGAAACGCAGGCACGGCGCTACGCAGATATCCGCCAGCTTCCGACGCGTTGCCGTGGCCGGTCACCTTGTCGTTCGTGAACCAGTAGCGCAGCCCTTCTTTCGGCAGTTGCTCCGACTCGAGGTGATGCCACATGGCCAGCCGGCGCGTGAGAAACATGGCCGACATTTCAGTCGTCGCTTCGCCGACCTTCGCGTCGAATGCCTCGGCCTTCTCCACGATGAGAACGCGCAGTTGCGGATGGTCGCGACGCAGCAGGATCGCGGTCGAGGCGCCGCTGAAAGCCCCGCCGAGGATGATGACGTCATAGTCATGCGGCTGCATGAGCCGATCGTAACACCGGCCTTTCGGTTAGCATTCGCGCCCATGCAATGGTTCCATCACTTCTTCTCCATCTGGATGCAGTTCGTCCTCGACTGGGGTTACCTCGGCATCTTCATCATGATGGCGTTCGAGTCGACCGCGCTGCCGATCCCGGCCGAGGTCGTCATCCCTCCCGCCGCGTATTGGGCGTCGCAGGGACGGTTCAACATCGCGCTCGTCATCATCGCTGCGACGGCCGGCTCGTGGGCCGGATCGGCCGCAAGCTACTGGATCGCGTACAAACTCGGGCGGCCTCTGGTGACACGCTATGGACGATTTGTGTTCATGTCGCCATCAAGAATCGATGCAGCTGATCGATGGTTCGAGGCGTACGGATCCGGCGGAATCTTCGTGGCCCGGCTGCTGCCCGGAATCCGGCATCTCATCTCCATTCCGGCTGGCCTTTTCCGGATGCCCTTCGCCCGCTTCTCGCTGATGACCATCCTCGGCGCCGGCCTTTTCAACGGCGCGCTGGCCTGGTTCGGCATGCGCGTACTCGGCGATCAACCGTCACTGATGAAAGATCCCGACGCGCTTCGCAATGCTCTGTCATCGAAGTCGATGTGGATCATCGGCTTCGCAGTCGTCGTGGCCGTGCTGTACGGCGTGATGGTGTGGATGCAGAAGCGGGCGGAAACTACGCGAGCTTGAGTCCGGCGCGGAGGAAGTGGCGGAAGTCGGCGTCGTGGGTGATGAGGGCTATGTCCTTGTCGATGCAGGCTTGCGCGATCAGGGCATCTGACAGTTTGGCTTTGTAGCCCTCGCGCAAGAAACTCCTTCTCAGATCTCCAGCGCGCCGCCAGTAGCCGTCTTCGATATCGAGGAGAGGGAGCGTCAGTACGAAGTCGATGAATTCTTGTTCAACAGCCGGACTGCTGAGGGCCTCAGCGAGCACGATCGGCGGCAGAATCGCTTCGCCAGAAAGGATGACTTGTCTTGTTCGAACGACATCGATTCCCGGCTCGTCTCGGGACCAACGCCGCAGGGAACTCGTGTCAATCGCGATCAAATTCGCGATCCTCACGCAATTCGTCGATATCGATATCCCAGTGAACCTTTCCCTGCCACTTCAAGAGTCCTTCATAGACACCTGCGGCGCGAGCCTTGTCGATCTCCTTCTGCATGCGAGCACGTCCAGCCGCCTTCTGCTCCGGCGTGAGTTGAATGGATCGGTAATGCGCCCAGTGATCCTCACCATCATCCGAGACCGGTGTCGCAGGTTCTTCTGTTTTGAGCTCACTCATATTCCAAATTCCTTGTCGGGCGAACGCTATCGAGTACGTGGCTCATTTCTTCGATGAACAGGCCGATCACGATCAATCGCGATCCTCACGAAGCTCGTCGAGCGAGATGGACCATTTAATCTTTCCTCGCAACTTCTGGAGGTCGCGAAAAACGCCCTCTTCTTTCGCCTGCTGCAAGTCCGCCAGCATGCGAGTGCGCGACTCGGCCCTTTCGCTATCGCTAAGCTGATGCGCAAAGTATCGGGCCCAAGCTTCTTCGGTCTCGGGTCGTGCCATCCCCCAATTCTCCTACTTCCCCGCCTTTCGCACAAAATCGACAATGTTCATCAGCAGGTCAGGCGCGAGCATCAGCGCTGGATCGCTGTATGACGCCGCCTGCTTCGCCTTGTCGGACGAAACACTCTTGAGGACGTGGTTCATCCCTTCGACGATGAGGAGCTTCGCGCGAGGGTTCGCGGCGGCGAGGCGCTTCGCGTCGTCGACGCTGACCTGGATGTCGGTGGTTCCCTGAATGATCATCACCGGCATGCTCAGAGCCGCGATCGATTTAGCGGGGTCGTAGCGAAACCACGAAATCAGGTAGGGCTGCACGCTCGGCCTGTAAAGCGCGAGGAGCTCCACCGGCGGTTTCTCCGTGGTCTTTCCTTCTTCGAGATCCTTGAGAATCGCGTCGCTTTGCGTGGCCAATGCCGGAGGGAGTTTCCCTGCGAGCTGAATGCGGATGATCTCCGCTGCGGGCCGGCCGATCCCGGCGATGGAGATGAAACCGGAGGCGCTGCACTTCTTTGCCGCGACCATCCCGATCAGCGAGCCTTCGCTGTGACCGGCGATGACGACTGACGAGAAGCGCTTGTCCACCCGCAGTTGTTCGCAGAACGCTGCCGCGTCATCGATGTAGGTCTCGAAGCGGAGGTCAGCCTCGGACGTCATCGCCTTCGCGCTCTCGCCGATGCCTCGCTTGTCGTAGCGAAGTGAGGCGATGCCGTTCATCGCCAGCCCTTCGGCCAGCATCCGCAGCGAGTTGTTCTTGCCGGGCAGCATCGGCGAGTTGCCGTCGCGATCAGTTGGCCCCGAGCCCGCGATCAACAACACGACTGGCATCGCATGCGTGGTGTCTTTCGGCAACAGCAGCGTGCTGTGAATGGACGTATCGACGGGAGCTGCGCTGATCGCCGGCGGCGGCGCGAACGACGGCTGCGCAAGGGCGGAGGAAGCCAGAAGAGCGATGACGATTGCGGTTCGCATGTGCCGATTATCCTTACATTTGTCATGCAGCACTCATGACTTTCGACAGGGGACAAACCCGTAGTCCCCGAGTAGATTGCCCGGCATGGATCCACTACAAATCGAGAACGTCGTGAAGACGTTCGCATCCCGCCGGGCCCTCGACGGTGTTTCGCTCGAGCTTCGCGATGCCGAAGTTCTTGGTCTCCTCGGCCCTAACGGCGCCGGCAAATCGACTCTCGTCCGCACGATCATGGGCCGCGTCCGCCCCGACAGCGGCACGGTGTCGATCTTCGGCAAGCCTGCGGCAGCAGGCGACACCGATGCGCGCGCCGAGGCCGGCGTCGTCCCGCAGGAGATCGCGCTCTATCCGAATCTCACGTCACGCGAGAACCTCTCCGTCTTCGGTCGCTACCTCGGGCTCCGCGGTAGCGCGCTGGCCGAGGCGATGGAGCGATCGCTCGAGTGGGCGGCGTTGACCGATCGCGCCAACGAACCGGTAAAGACGCTTTCCGGCGGCATGAAGCGGCGTCTCAACATGGCTGCGGGCGCGCTGCACCGGCCACGCATCCTACTTCTCGATGAACCAACGGTTGGCGTCGATCCGCAATCGCGTGAGCGCATCTATCAGATGATCGAAGCGCTGCGTGCCGAGGGGGTGTCGCTCATTTACACGACGCACTACATGGAAGAAGCGGAGCGGCTTTGCGACCGTGTCGCCGTCATGGATGCCGGCCGCGTCATCGCCACCGGCACGAAGGATGAGCTGGTGCGCAACACGATCGGCACCAAACGCGAGGTCGTCGTCTCGTTTGCCGACGGCACCCAGGTCACGCACCTCATCGATGACGCCGCGGAAATGCCGCGCGTCATGCGCGAAGCGGAATCTCACGGAAGCCCGATTCACGACCTGACGATGAAGTCGCCATCGCTCGAGAAAGTCTTTCTTCACCTGACCGGAAGGGGTTTACGCGAATGATTGCCTCTGTCGTCCGAGCCGGATGGCTCAATCTGCGCCGGGACCGCTCGGCGCTCATCCTCAGTTTCGTCGTGCCGATCGTCTTCTTCTCGATCTTCGCAGGAATCTTCGGCGCGCAGAAGTCGAAAACGCCGAAGACGACCGTGCTGATCGCCGATCTCGATCGCAGCGACACGTCGCGACGGCTCATCGAAGCGCTGCACCGCGAATCGGCACTCGATATCGTCCTGACACCGAAGAAGAGCACGACACCGTTCGATGCGCAGTCAGCGGAAGCGGCCGTGCGAGCGGGAGATGCGCCTGTAGCGCTGATCATCCCGAAAAGCTTCGGCGCGACGCAGATTCGTTTCGACGCGCCGAACAGCGGCCCGGCATTTCGCCTGCTCTCCGACTCCGCGGATCCCATCGCGGACCAGGTCGTCGGAGGGCTGCTGCAGAAGACGATGATGATGTCGATGCCCGAGATGATGATGAACGCCGGCGTCAGCGAAGTCGATCGATGGAGCGGCGGCCTGACGGCGCAGCAGAAGGCAACGATCGATCAGAACATGAAGGGCTATCAGGCTCTCAACGCGCGGACGCCTGCAACGACGCCACGTACGCAATCGATCATCCGCATCGAGACGACCGACATCATCGGCCAGAACAAAGCGAACGTGATTGCCGCTCTCTACGCCTCGGGCATCGGCGTCATGTTCATGCTCTTCACGGCATCGAACGCGGGCGGCGCGCTGCTCGAAGAGAACGAGAGCGGCACACTCGACCGCATTCTCACCACGCGCCTCACCCTGACCCAACTCCTCCTCGGCAAGCTCGCCTACCTCTGGATGCTCGGTTTCACGCAGATGTGTGTGATGTTTCTCTGGGGAGCGCTCGTGTTCCGGCTGCAACTCTTCCAGCACCTCGGCGGCTTCCTCATCATGGCCCTCTCGACGGCGCTGGCAACGTCGGCATTCGGCCTTCTTCTCGCCTCGATCTGCCGCACGCGGGCGCAACTCGGCGCGATGTCGACGCTCGTCGTGCTGTCGTTGTCAGCAATCGGAGGCTCGATGTTCCCGCGCTTCCTCATGCCCGCCGGATTGCAGAAAGCGGGACTGGTGCTCTTCAATTCTTGGGCAATCGACGGCTTCACGAACGTCTTCTGGCGGGAGCTGCCTTTGAGTTCGATCGCGTTGCCAGCCGTCGTTCTGATCGGATGGGGGATCGTGTTCTTCATCGCGGCGCGGCAACTGACGAAACGGTGGGAGTTAGCGTGAGCGTCAACTGACGTCGCCATCTTCGTCCCGTGAGGGCAGAGTCAGACCCATCGAGTACCGACTCAAAACCGATGAGTCGGTACTCACATCATCTGGGTCCGTACTCACGTCCGGTGAGTCGGTACTCAAATCTCGTGAGTCGGTACTCGAGTGACGTGAGTCCGGACTCACAACTTTTGAGTACGGACTCGAGTGACGTGAGTCCGGACTCCCAACTCTTGAGTCCGTACTCAGGTTCGTTGAGTCCGTATTCAAGTTCGGTGAGTCGGTACTCAAGTTCGGTGAGTCGGTACTCAAGTTCGGTGAGTCCGTACTCAAGTTCGGTGAGTCGGTACTCATGTTTCTCGAGTACGGACTCATATTTTTTGAGTCGGTATTCAAATTTAAAATCGACCGAGTCGCAGTCGGAGGGTCAGAATCACCTGATTTTGGTGGAAAATGACCCGAAATCGACGAACTGCTGTGGCAACTGACCTCAGTTATTCCCGCAAGGGTGTCGCTGAACAACAAAAATGCCGCCTTACTCTTGCGGGCGCTTGGAGAACCCGATGACGACGGCTTGGTGATCCAAACATCAGATGTGCGACGACCGGCTCTTGAATCCGCAAGCAGTCCGGCAACGCAGGACCACCCGATAACCGACAACCGACAACGCGGCGCAGCCGCCGATTGACCACTACAATGCGCCGCGTGTCTGCGCTCAAGAACCGCGATCACTATCCTGCCCTCGTCGTAGGCACCGGGATCGCCGGACTGACGGCCTCGTTCTGTCTGGCGAAGGCCGGCATCCGTGTCCTGCTCGTCACGAAAGCAGCCGATCCCAAGGACTGCAACACGTTCTGGGCTCAGGGCGGGATCATCTACGAGGGCGAGGGCGACTCACCCGCGAAGCTCATCGAGGACGTCATTGCCGCCGGTGCCGGACTCTCGAATGAGGAAGCAGTGCGCTTCCTCGCCGAGGAGGGGCCGCGCGTCGTCAAGGAACTGCTGCTCGATGAGATGCACGTCCCTTTCTCCGTCAGCGAAGAGGGCGAGCTCGATCTGACGCAGGAGGGGGCGCACTCGCTGCCGCGCATCATCCACGCCGGCGACGCCACCGGCCGCGCCATCGAGACGTCGCTCCTCAACCGCGTCCGCAGCGAGCCGAACATCACGCTGGTTACCGAAATGACGGCCATCGATCTGCTGACGACGCAACATCATCCGACCGACATTCAGGTTCGCTACGGCCTCACCAACGAATGCGCGGGCGCGTACCTGCTCGACAACCGGACAAACGAGGTCTTCACGATCTTCAGCGATTTCACGATCCTGGCGACGGGCGGCATCGGGCAGATCTACCTGCACACGACGAACACCCGCAGCGCCATCGGCGACGGCGTCGTGATGGCCCAACGCGCCGGCGCACGAATCATGAATGCCGAGTACGTGCAGTTCCACCCCACCGCGCTGGCCGACAAGAAGGCCAATCACTACCTTATCTCCGAAGCGTTGCGCGGCGAGGGGGCGAGACTGCGCAATCAGAAGGGTGAGTACTTCATGGAGAAGTACTCACCGGTACTGAAGGATCTCGCTCCCCGCGACGTCGTGGCGCGCGCCATCGTGGAAGAGCTGACGACGAACAAGGACGATTTCGTCTATCTCGACCTCGCCAACTTCTACCATGGACACGAACCGATCGCTGAGCGCTTCCCGAACATCCGCAAAGCCTGCGCGGATATCGGCGTCGACATCGAACGCGATCCAATTCCCGTCGTTCCTGCGGCGCACTACTTCTGCGGAGGCATCCTCGCCAATAACGTCGGGGAGTCGACCCTTGAGCGGCTCTACGCGATCGGCGAGACTTCGTGTACCGGCCTTCACGGCGGCAATCGTCTGGCATCAACGTCACTCCTGGAAGGCTTGACTTGGGGCTACTTCGCCGCCGCTTCGATCCGCAACAAGTACGAAGCGTCCACCACGCCAGTGGAGGCCGCAACCGGACCCATCCCCCGCCGTGCCCGCCTCGGCGATGCGCCTGCAGTTCGTCTGTCGTATTCGTCGCGCACCCCCGGCATCGGAGCGATCCCCGACGCCCTCCTCCTCTCGATCCCCGACTGGCGGCCTCCCGGCAGCCAGAACATGGAAGACCCCGCGCTGATCCTTCAGGACTGGACCACGATCCAGCACACCATGTGGAACTACGTAGGGATCGTGCGCACGTACGAGCGCCTGAAACGGAGCGTGGCGGACATGCGCGAGCTCGGTAGCCGCCTGACGAAGTACTACCACGAGTCGACGATCAGCACTGCGATCGTCGAGCTCTTCCACGGCCAGCAGATGGCCATGATCGTGTCGAGCGCGGCGCTGCGGAATCCTGTCTCGCGCGGGGCCCATTTCCGGCGCGATTGACGTAGGTCGGACTCTCTAGTCTACGTAGGTCGGACTCTCTAGTCCGACATCACGTGCAGTCGGACTGGAGAGTCCGACCTACGTCGGGAACGAATCCGCCATCCCCTCGGGTTTCGTACTGTGCACAAGGAGCATCCGATGAGCACGATATGGAAAAAGTGGCTGCCGATCGCCGCAGGGACGGTCATCGCTACGGTCCTCGTCAACGGCATGATGCAACACCCGGTCACCGCCGCCCCCGCCAGTCCCCAGGTCCACACCAAAGGAGACAAGATGGAGAACTACCACAAGCCTTCCGATGCGGAGCTGAAGAAGCGCCTCACGCCCGAGCAGTACGAAGTGACCCAGCATGAGGGAACCGAGCCGCCGTTCCGCAATGCGTACGCTGAGAATCATGCAGCCGGCATCTACGTCGACATCGTCAGTGGCGAGCCTCTCTTCAGTTCGCTCGACAAGTTCGAGTCCGGCACTGGCTGGCCCAGCTTCACCCGTCCGCTCGAGCCGAAGAACGTCGTGACAAAAACCGATCGCAAGTTCTTCATGTCCCGCACCGAAGTCCGCTCCAAACACGCCGACTCGCACCTCGGCCACGTGTTCGACGACGGACCGGCGCCGACCGGCCTGCGCTACTGCATGAACTCCGCGTCACTCCGCTTCATCCCGGTCGATAAGCTCGAAGCCGAGGGCTACGGCGAATACCTCCCGCTGTTCGGAAAGGCGGCGACAAAGAAATGACCGAGACCGCAACGCTCGCCGGCGGCTGCTTCTGGGGCGTCGAAGAGCTCGTACGCAAACTGCCCGGCGTGATCGACACGACTGTCGGTTACGCCGGCGGCACCCTCGACAACCCGCGCTATGAGGACGTTAAGAAAGGCAAGACCGGCCACGCGGAGTCGCTGCAGATCGTCTTCGACCCCTCGAAGATCACCTTCGGCGAGATCCTCGACTTCTTCTTCCGCCTCCACGATCCGACCACGGTCAATCGCCAGGGCAACGACGCCGGGACGCAATACCGCTCCGCGATTTTCTATCACGACGACGCCCAGCGCGTCGCCGCCGAGTCCGCGAAGCAGCGCGCGCAACCAAAGTGGCCCCGTCCGATCGTGACTGAGATCGTCCCGTTCACGAATTTCTATGAAGCCGAGGACTATCACCAGGACTACTTGCAGCGGTATCCGGATGGGTACACGTGCCACTACGTGAGGTAGACAATTCGTCTGGTCGTCATCGGCGCGATCGATATGAGCCGGTGTTCATCACGCCAAGGGAGCTCTTCTAATGTAGCGAGAAAGAGACCCTTCACTACTCACTCAACCGGCGGAACAAACCCGCATACTTTTCATTGATCTTTGAAACGGACTTGCGGAACCTGCGTTCGCGTGCAGGATCGCGCCTCGGCGTCACAACGAGCACCTGCCCGTTCGTGAACAACTCGACTTCCGCGTTTTCATCGAGGCCAAGCTCTTCGAGCAGCGGCTCGTCCAAAACGAGGACAACGCTGTTTCCAGTCCGCGTGAGCTTCTTGATCATCGTCCGTGCAAAATATCATTCCCGTACGTACGCGATCCGGACGGCAAGGTCAAAGGCGCGCCGCCGACGCTGCCTCGATGGCCAGCGTGTTCCGATCCTGCGCAAATGAGACAGCGCTCAAATTGCGCCATGCCGGCTCGATCGGAACCGTGACGGTGGTCTGTCCGGACGCAACTCGGATCAGCCGGCGCACGATCGCGTCGTTCGTGAGCGTTCGTCCGGCATTTTCTCCGTGCGGAACCCTCGTCGTGACATCGTCCTCGGTCACGGCGAGAAAGAGGTCGTCGCGGGCAGGAACTGTCGCATGAATCGTGGCGATGAGTGAATTGGCATCCCGACGAACCGTCAGGCCGATCTCGCCGGCCGGTTTAGCGTTCGACGCAGCTTCGAGCGCGGCGTTGAGCCCCGAACGATTCGATCCGACCAGCTCGCGCCTGCCGCCGACGACGGCTTGCGGCGTATAACTCGATGAAAGATGCATGGCGGCGGAGTAGCGCGCCTGCCGCTGCGACCACTCGGCGGACGAAAAGGGATCGCGCCAGCCGAGTTGGTCCCAGTAGTCGACATGAAACGAAAGTGGAATGACGCGGCCACGCAGCGCCGGGTCGTGAGAGATCTCGCGAATCAACGCATCCGCGGGCGGACAGCTAGAGCATCCCTGCGACGTGAAGAGCTCGACGACGACCGGATGAGGCCCGAGCTTCGGCGAGGCGCCGTGCATCGTCAGCGTGAGTGCGGCGATTAGCGCTGCGGCGGCCAGAACGACTGCGAATCGAGGACGTAGCACGACACGAGTCTACGCCGCCTTCTTCGGCAGCGGAACGTTCATCAGCGTCGCTCTCTTTGGACCACCGCGCGAGCTCTGCACCAGCCCCACGCCGGTGAGAATGATCACCATCGCGGTGATCGACACCCAAGTCAATTGCTCGCGCAGGAAGAACCATCCGAGGATCACGGCGACGAGCGGGTTGACGTAGGCATAGAGGGAGAGCGTGGTCGTACGGAGATGGCGCGCGGCGTAAACGTACGACGTGTAGGCCAGCACCGATCCGAAGATCGCGAGATAGGCAAGCGCACCCAAAGTTTTCGGCGTGACGTGAAAGTGCGGAAGCTCGCCGAGGAGAAGGCCGGCCAGGGAGACCACCAAGCCACCCGCGAGCATCTGCAGCGCCGACGACATCAGGGGTGGGATGCTGGCCAGTGCGTACTTTCCGCGCACGGTGCCGTACTGCCAGGCGATACAACCACCCTGGATGACCAGCGCGCCGATCACAAAGTGCGCATCGAATGCCTTGCCCGCGCCATGCGGCGTGACGAGCAGTGCGACACCGATGAATCCGATCAGCATCCCGATGCCGCGGCGCAGTTCCACCCGCTCTCCACTTCGCCGGGTGAGTTCGATCAGTGAGACCCAGAAAGGTGCCGTGCCGACGAAAAGCGCAGCCATCCCGCTTGGCACCCACTGCTCAGCCCAGATGACGCTCAGGTTGCCAATCGCCACCAGCAACACGCCGCAGAGCGCGACCTCGGCAAGCACACGACGGTCGCGCGGGATGGCATCGCCGTGCAGCTTTGCCACGCTGAATAGCACTACCCCGCCGAAGAGAAAGCGCACGCCGGTGAGCAGAAACGGCGGGATCGTCGTCACGGCCACGCGGATCGCCAGATACGTCGTCCCCCAGACGATGCAGACCACCGCAAACGCGGCGTAGGCAAGCGTGCGGCTCTGTTTCATCGCTCTCCCAACGTGATGCCGCCCACCTTTTCGCAATGTGTCTGCATCACGATCGTCGTGCGCGTCGCCAGCGACAGCGGAGGGGCCGTCAGTTTCGAGACGAGCGTATTCAGCGATTGAATCGAGTCGGTGCGGACCTTGATGAAGAAGCAATCGTCGCCAGCGACCGTGTGCGCCTCGACGATCTCGTCGCTCTCGAGAATGACGTCGAACGCTTTCTTTCGCCTCGCGTCGAGCCTCTGACCGCGTGCGGCGATGAAGGCCGTGACGAAGTGGCCGAGTGCGGCCGGCTCGACGACGACTGTGTGTCCGCGAATGACACCGTCGCGCTCGAGGCGTGCAATCCGGTCGGCAACTGCCGGACGCGAGAGGCCGATACTGTCCGCCACCTGCTGCGCCGGAGCGCGGCCGTCACGAAGAAGGTGCGTCAGAATCTTGACGTCGAGAGCATCCAGATCAGCGGCCATGCCGCTAACGTACGCCCGAATCGACGGAAGATCAAGTAGTACGCCGACGATCCGTCGGCGTACTACTTCGCAGGGTTACTTGACGGCGGCGGTGAACACTTCTTCCATCAGCCCTCGCGAGCAACTCGCGGAGGTCTCCTGATTGCGGCGGCTGTCGGTCCAGATCGGATGGGCGACGCCACCGTAGGCGACGAGTCCCGAGTAGTCGCCCTGCTGGTTGCCGTAGTTGATCGCCGAGCAAGGGAAGAGACCATTGCAATCGTGCTCGTTGGAGCTGACATCGGACGCGCGCACGTTCGGAGCGAACGTCGCACCGCCATCGGACGAACGGGACAGGTAGATGTCGGTCATATAGCGGGATCCCGTGGTGTCATTGCGCGTGTCATAAAACGAGACGTTTACGACGCCGTTGGTCGGATCGATCGAGAGCCATTGATTGAAGCGGTCGACGGCAAATGGCAACGAGTCGGTGACAGCCTTCGGCTGCGACCAGGTAGTCCCCTTGTCGTCGGACCACGACGTGAAGATGTCGGTCGTCCCGTTTCCGGCGAGATCGGTCCACGAACAAACGAGGCGTCCGCGATGCGAGCCGTTGCTCCGGTCGGTGTCGCATGCCGGATAGATGAGCGCGCCGCGGTTGAACTCGGCCGGAACAGCGATGTCGAACGGAAGCACTTTCGAGGCGACGACGCGCTGCGCCTCCCACGTAGCGCCCCCATCGAACGAGCGATTGAATGCAATCGTGTTCGCGGCGTAATCGTTCCAGGCGAGGTAGAGCTCGCCGGTCGTACCGACGAACGGGCAGGCGCCGATGGCGCGTCCGGGACCTTGCGGATCGTCAGCACGCGTGGACACGAACGAGACGCCGTGGTCGCTCGAACGAGCCACCCGGACACCGCCGCCACCCGACCCGCCGCTCGCCGCATCCCACGCGATGTAGACGCGGTCTCGGAACGGCGACGACGGGTTCGCGTCGGCCGTGATCATCGGCTTATCGTTGAAATGATCGCTTCCGCCGGAGAAATCGAAGAAGGTCGCAAGCGGAAACGACTTCCCGCCATTGCTCGACCGCGCCACCGACATCTGCGTACCGTTGATTCCGTTCCCGCCGCCAAAGAACACGACGATGGAGCCGTAGAAGAGATTGCCCTGCGAATCAAAGGCAAGCGTGGGATCGGATCCGAAGCGGATTCCGTTCGTGCCGATCGGCGGAGGCAGAGGGATATCGGTGCCCGCCCAGGTCTTCCCGCCGTCCGAGGACGAATAGGCGCGCATCGGATCGCGAAAGATCTCGTTCGATCCGCCGGCGAGGTTCTTGGGGTTCGCCGTATTGAGCGTGATGTACGTCTCGCTTTGCGGACCGCATTCGTTCGAGACGTCGACGTTGCTTCCGGACGTCACCGAGGTCGTGGCAGCGCCGCCGGCCATTTCGCCGTTCTTGACGAGGTACTGATACTTCTCCCACCACGTGGGATTCTTCTGGTTGTTGGTCTGTGCCGCCGCCACTGAGGCGCAGAGGACAGCCACGAAAAAGAGAGAGAGCTTGCGCATGAAGGGGAACTCCTTTCGCGCGCATGCCTGCGCAAGAGAAGGGCCAGATCGGATCAACGCAGAATCAAGCACTTACAGCTCGCGCGTGGGTCCATTTGTGGACAACCTTGCGTTGATTGACCCCTCCTACGGATCAAGTTCTGCACATCAACGTGCGTGCGCCAGCGGCGACGGGAACGATGCCGGCAGGTCGCGCCGCACCACCGCTTTCCTCGGATACGTGTACTCGATCCGCTGTCCTGCGGAACGGCGCAGCTCACGCTGGAGGTACTCGACCTTCACAGGGCCGGCCGGATCGCTGAGCAGGCGGCGCAGGGCCCACCGGCGAAGGACGATCGAGCGCAGCTTCATCCCGGCTGAACGAATGGAAAAGCGGATCGACTCGCGGTCGTCCGAGCAAACGCGTACAGCGTCCGCATCGAGAATCCCCACGATTGCCTCTGCCAGTTTCGTCTCGTCCGTGATCTTCGTCGCCGTGCTCATTCGTTCCTCCGTTGGTACTCAAAGCTATATGACGCTTGTCGCGGCCGAAAGTTTCTACGACTGGCGCGAACTCTTTGTGAACGACCGGTGCGAAGATTGTCCAGTGCGTGTGACTTTCACCCCCCTCGGTACCGCCGCTGACGCGAAGGCAAACGAGACCGTTCTCGATGCAGCCCGTCGCGCCGAGGCACCCCTCGGCAATTCCTGCGGCAGCGTCGGCGTCTGCGCGCGCTGCCGCGTTCGGGTTCTGTCCGGCACCGAAAACCTGAGCCCCCCCACGACGATCGAAATACGGGTAGCGTCCCAGCGCGGATTTGCGAGCGATGAGCGATTGGCGTGTCAGGCGGTGGTGCAGGGCGATGTGGAAGTGACGACCGGGTATTGGTGAGCGCGTCACTCGCGAATGTGCAGCGTCAGCGGCATCGACGTATCGCGCCGCTCGGGCAAAACGATCGGCTTCGCGAACCGGAGTGTTTTCCCGTCGAAACTCCACCGGCCATCACTGCAGTGCGACCTCTCTTCGATCGCCTTTCCGGCGCGTGCGCGCAGAGCGTTCGCGGTTGCCTCGCGCTCCGCGCGGTACCGAAAGGCACGTTGCCAGCCGATGTCGAGCCTGAAGATCGGATCCGAGCGATCGCCTGTCTTGATCACAGGGCTGGACTCGCAGACGGTCATTCGCGCGAGGTTACCCGCGAGAGTGCGCTCGCGCTCGATCTTCTCGGCGAACGGCTTGAGAGGAAACATTTCGTCCTTCGACTCCCGCCAATTCTCGAATTGCAATGTCTCGGTCAAGGAGTGCACGAGGTCGAGCGCCTGCACCTCGCCGAACCACGCCGGCACCGGAAGCGGCATCTTCCACGCCACGGCGTTGATGGCGCGCGTCATCGACATCGCCACGACACGCAAGACCAGGTGCGGATGTGCGTGGAGCGCTTTCGTCAGGTTCCACGCCGCGTGCAGGTCATCCCACGCGGCCGCATCGTTCTGTCGTGCGTGCCCGAGGGCGCTCGCGACCAGAGCGCGCATAAGCGTCAGGTGCATCGCGACCCTCGGCAGAAGACCGCCGTGCTGCTGCATGAGGTCGCGCTCCCACACGACCGGCTCTCGCAGCAAGAGGTCGCGAATCGCGGAGACGTTCCCGATCCGCGGCGGCTCGGCGATGGTCAGATCCCCGCGCGCGATCTCCTGTCGAACGTAAGCCGTCACAGCGTCGTTTTCGGCGACCGAGCCAGCGAGCTTTGTCAGCGTCCGCGCGGCGTCATTCTCCTGCTGCGGTGGATACCGTCCGGGAACGGCGGCGAGCGTTCCAAGTCCGTCCGGCCACGTCCGTGCTGCCGCGGTATCGACTTGGTCTCCCGCCCAGAACCACGAGGCGATATAGACGATCGCGGCTAGCACGACAACCACAACCAATGCTTTCTTCACGGATTAAGGATCGCTCGCCGAGACGCTCATTGCCAGCAAAATCGACGCGCTTCGGCACGACGTTACGCAAAAACGAACGTCGGCGGCGAGGACGCCGCCAGGCTTCGCTTCACTCCTCATCGTCGCTCGCCGCCGTTGTCGCCCCTCCCCATGCCTCGCTGCCGGGCAACTCGAAGTAGAACGGCTGGCGAACGCGCGGATGATTGCCGGACTCGTTCATCGTCATCGCATCAAAGAGTCTGCCGTTCGCGATCGTGTAGCGGATCGATTCGGAGTTGCGGATGTTCTCAAGCGGATTGGCGTCGAGGACAAGAAGATCGGCGAGCTTGCCGGCTTCGAGCGAACCGATCTCTTTGTCCATCCCGATGTAATGCGCGCCGCTGAGCGTTGCGGCGCGGATGGCCTGGAGCGGCGTCATGCCGCCCTGCACGAACATCCAGAGCTCCCAGTGCGCGCCGAGGCCTTCGCGCTGACCGTGTGCGCCGAGTTGGACCGACACGCCGGCGTCGTTGAGTTTTTTTGCGAGAGACGCGTTGCTGAAGTGATTCCACTCGTCGTCGGGTGCGAGCGTGCGGCGGCGTGAGCGCGAGTCGATGATCCGTCGCGGCACGAACGTCAGCAGCCGCTTGTCTTCCCACACGTTCGTTTTCGCGTACCAGTAATTCTCGCCCCACAGTCCGCCGTAGCCGACGATCAGCGTCGGCGTATAGCCGCTGTGCGACTTCGACCAGAGTTGCGTGACGTCGTCGTACGCCTTGGCCACGGGGATGGAGTGCTCGACGCCGGTGTGTCCGTCGACCACCATCGTCATGTTGTGCTCGAACAGCGACCCACCCTCGGGCACGACCATCATCCCGGTCTGGCGCGCGGCCTCGATGATCTGTTGCCGTTGATCGCGACGCGGCTGGTTGTAGCTCTTCACGCTGATGGCGCCGATCGCCTTCATCCGGCGCAAGTGGAAGAGCGCATCATCGAGGTTCGCGATGTCGGCTTTGAACGAGCCCTTCGCGCCGTAGAGGATCGTGCCGGTCGAGAAGATGCGCGGGCCGACGATCTCTCCGGCGCGCTGCATTTCCGCCGCGGTAAAGATCTCCGACGAGTTGTTGGAAGGATCGTGGAGCGTCGTCACGCCGAACGCGAGCGCTGCGTAGTTGATCCAGCTCTGTTGCGGAATGATCTCGTCCGCGCCCATCGAGCCGTGCCAATGGACATCGATGATGCCAGGCATGATCGTCTTGCCCGCGGCGTCGATCACTTTCGCATCGGAAGGAATCGTCACGCTCGCGCGCGGCCCGATTGCTGCGATGCGATTGCCGTCGATGACGATCGTGCCGTCAGCGATCACGTCATCGCCGTGCATCGTGATGATGCGAGCGCCGGTAAGTGCGAGGCGTCCCGAGGGGACGTTGGAGGGTTGCGAAAAACTGATGTTGGTGCCGGTCGCAGGCGCGGCGGGCAATTTCTCGGGCGCACCGGCGATGAAGGCGAAGGAATCCTTCAAGTCGCGCGAGAAAAGCTCGGGGCCGAGCGACCAGTAGAGCCGCGATCCGTCGCCGGACCAGTGCAGATACTCGCCCGCTTCTTTCGTTACCTTAGCGACCGGGATCGACTTCGTATCCGGGCCGATGTCGACCGACTTGCCGGTTCGCACGAACGGCGCGATGAACGCGTTGAACTTCTCGCGGAAAGCCACCCACTTCTCGTCGGGCGAGAGCGCGTACTCAGTCGCGGACGCGGACATCAGATGCGACCGCTCGTCGGTGCGGTCGATGCCGATCGAGTGCAGGCCGCGCTTGTCCTCATCCTCGAAGGTCATGAAGAAGACGCGGTCGTTCGAGGCGCCAAAATGCGGAACCGCGCCTTTCTTGGTGACGAGCGACGATTTGCCGCCGGCCGACGGCACGACATAGATGCCGGGCTCGCGCGACCACAGCGGCGAGCGGAGATAGCCATCACTGGTCGTGCGGTAAACGACTTTCGATCCGTCGGGCGAGAAAGCGGGCTCGATGTAGTGGCCTGGCTTGTCGGTGATCACGCGGCCTTCGCCGCCGAGCGCCGAGGCGATTCGAATCGTCCCCAGTGACTGATCGTTCCATGTCGTGTAGACGATCGATTTTCCGTCGCGAGACCAGGCCGGGTAGAACTCGAAGTGGTCGCTCTGCTTCGTCAGGCGATGCGGCGTGCCGTTCGGAAGATCGCGGATGTAGACGTAACCGAGGGCACCGAAGACAACCTGTTTGCCGTTCGGCGAAACCGTTGCCCAGCGAAGCATCTTGATCGGATACGTCGCGCCCGCAACGTCGACCGGAAAGCGAAGCGCCTCCTCGATGCGCCGGCTCCCGTGGACGTGGAACGGGATGTTCGTGACCTGCTTCGAGGCGACGTCGATGCGGTTGATGTGACCACCGGCCCAGAAGACAATCGATTTGTTGTCCGGCGTCCATGCTATCGTCGGATAGAGGCCGTGAATGGACCAGGTCTCCTGCATGTCGCGATCGAGGCCGTCGTACAGCGGCGTCTCTTTGCCCGATTCGAGATCGAGGATGAAGATCGTCGACTTGTAGCGAACGCGCCGGATGAACGCGAGCGATTTGCCGTCAGGCGACGGCGTCGGCCGGACAGAGCCGCCGGGGCCCGTGACGTACGGCTCGATCTCGCCGGTCTGCCGGTCGAGACGCTGGATGACATAGATCTGCGTGTTCGGATCTTTGTTGTATTGGTAGATTCCGCCCGGCGTCGTGTCGTCGCTGTAATAAACGTAGCGGCCGTCGGGCGAAAACGCGGGCTCGCCGCTGTCCTTCTGCTCGGTTCGCTTTTTCGTGAGTTGCAGACCCTCGCCGCCGCTGCGGTGATAGATCCACATCTCGCCCGCGCCGAGGGAACGGTCGGAGGTGAAGTGCTTGCGGGCGACGAGGTATTC
>DATLVW010000896.1:0-2355 GCA_035577085.1 Thermoanaerobaculia bacterium | reverse complement strand
CCGTTGATCGCGTCGAGCTCCTTGACCCGGACTGCTGACGACGGCAAGTGACGGCGGTAAAAGGCCGGGCTACAATCTCGGCTCCCGGAAATTCAGGAAGAAGTCAACGAAAGCGTCAACCCGTTCGTCAGGTAAAGGATGCTGCCCTCGATTGTCGCGATCACGACGATGCTCTTGACGGGAGGCGTCCAATCCCTCCCTCCCGTTGGCGCTTTGGCTACGAACGTCAGGCGGCGGGCGGCCACCCCTCCGATTCACGCCGATTTCTTTGTCGCGACGAACGGAAGCGACAGCTACAGCGGAACCCTTCCGGCTCCGAATTCGGGGAAGACGGACGGACCCTTTCAGTCGCTCGATCGCGCCCGGAGAGCGGTCGCTTCGTTGCGGGCCTTGCAGCCAGCGAGAACCGGCGCGATCATCGTGATGGTTCGCGACGGCGTCTACGCGCTCCGCGCCACCGTGGAGCTCACGGCGGCGGATTCCGGAACGGCGCAGTCTTCGACGATCTATGAGAACTATCCCGGAGAAACCCCGGTCTTGAGCGGGGGCACGCGCGTCACGAACTGGACGAACGCCGGCGGCAACCTCTGGAAGGTAACGCTTCCCTCGCAGACAGCAGCGTTCGAGAATCTCTTTTACAACGGCGTGAGGCGGCCCCGGCCGCGGCTTGGCGGCCCTCTCGGCGCGTTCTACCGCATCGCCAGCACTGTCTATTTGACCGCTCCGCAGCCCCCGGCTCCGAAGCCTGATCCGAATTGTGCGGTCTACGTCGACGGCAGCGGGTGGGAATGCTTCGACCGGTTTCAGTACGCCGCGGGCGATCCGATCTCGCGCACGTGGAAGAATCTGGCTCCTGCCGCACAGAACCCATGTCACCAGCCGGCCGGGAATCCTGCGCTCTCCGGCGATATCGAGGTCCTCGACTTCGAACAGTTCACCACCTCGAAGCTGAGGATCAGTTGTGTCGATGACGTGAACCGGATCGTCTACATGACAGGCCCGACGGGCTTCTCGCAAAGCCACGCCAGCGAGGCAGGATTCATCACGGGGAACCGGTATCTCGTCGAAAACGTCCAGGACGCGCTCACCCAACCGGGCCAGTGGTTTCTCGACCGCTCCGCATCGCCCTGGACGCTCTCTTACCTGGCCAATCCGGGCGAGAACCCGAACGTCGATACCGTGATCATTCCGCAGCTCGCGCAGGTTCTCGTCGCTTCCAACCTCCGCTACGTGACGTTTCGAGGCCTGACCTTCGAGCATGACGATTACGTCGTGCCGCCGGCGGGACACGTTTCCCATGAGCTCGAGCCCGACGTCAGCGCCGCCGTTTCCTTTCAGAATTGCCAGAACATCACCTTCGATTCTGGAACCATCACGCAGACCTCGGGAACCGGTCTCGAGCTCATTCCGTGCCTCAACGGCTCCTCGCCGGACTATTGCGTCTCGACCGATCTCAAGGCGGTGACGGCCGGCAACGTCGTCGAAAACAGCGCTTTCTACGACCTCGGAGCTCTGGGGATGCGCATCGGCGAACCGTTCTTGCAGGTGGACACCGACGCCAACGAACCGCAATCGACCACCGTGCAGAACAACGTGGTGGAGGGCTATGGCCGCACCATTCCGGCATCCTTCGGAATCGGCCAGGGGATGGGACACGACAATCTGTACACGCACAATGACGTTTACGATGGCTACCATTGCGCCATCTCCACGTCCCAGAGCATCGCTGACACGACCGTGCCGGCCGGCATCGGCAACGGCAACAACGTCATCTCGTTCAACCACGTCCACGACCTGCTGCAGGGAATCATGAACGACGGGGGATCGATACGAATCGATGGAGGAAACGCGGTTTTTACGGCCGCGGGCAACAAGATCCTGAACAACAAGATTCACGACGTGAGCGACGCGTCCGCGCTCGACTCCAACGGATATGGCGGCGATGGCGTCTATCTGGATGACAACACGGGCCTGGTGGACGTGGAGAACAATCTCGTCTATCGCGTCTCAGGCTTCCCTGTTTACACGCCGCACGGTCCGGCCGCGCCCAACGAAGCGAACATCATCAAGAACAACATTCTGGCGTATGGACGCGAGGGGATGATTTCCGTGAACTTCCCCTATGGAAACGGGGTGCCTTCCGCGGTCACACAGGTCTTTGTCATCAGGAACAACCTGTTCTATTTCGACCGCAGCCGCGACTCCTCCCCGAAGTTCTGGGTCCAGGGCGGATGCCTCTACAGCGCGGGATTTCCGTACCTCGGCTACCAGGATTGGAACCAGAACATGTACTGGCGCACCGACGGCCAATTCGCGAGCGACAACAAAGCGTTTGCGGTGCAGCCCGCCGCCGGC